>NZ_DBNHSF010000099.1:0-22025 GCF_057143545.1 Candidatus Andeanibacterium sp. | reverse complement strand
GGGCCGAGGCGATTCCCTTGCGGCGCCATTCGGGCCTGACCGCGATCAGCAGGAGCTCTTCCTCGTCCAGGGCCTGGCGCGAGAGGATGAAGCCGGCCGCATCCTCCGGCCGCGCAGGCATCCGGCCTTTCCGGTCGCTGAGGTAATAGCGGCAATTGCCCAGCGCCAGCGCATCGCCGACCTGGCGGCGGTTCCAGGCCTCGCCGAAATCGGGATCGAAGGCAGCCTCCATCACAGCCATGATCGCATCGATCGGATCGCAGACGAGGCTGCTCATGCCGCCTGGCCCGGCAGGCGCGCGTCCGGTCCCCTGCCATAGATCGGGCTGAGCTCGGCAGTCAGCAGCGCAGGTGGAAGCAGCGGAAACCGGCTGGCATCGGGCCATATCGGCATCGCCTCGCCCGAATTGCGCAATCCGACCAGCGCTTCGGCCTGCGTACCGGCGACCAGGTCGTGGGCGGCGCTTGCGGCCGCCGCAGCGGGAGGAAGCGAAACCAGTTTGCCTTGCGGCGCGCCGGTATCCGCGAAATCCTGCAGGAACCATTCGCCATGACCGCCGGTCATGCACACGCTCACCGGGCCGGGACACCGTTCCCGGGCGATCGCGGCGACCAGCGCCAGCGTGGGATAGCCCAGGCACTCGGCTTTCCACGCCAGGGCCAGTGCGCGCGCGGCGGCAAGGCCGATCCGCACTCCGGTGAAGCTTCCCGGGCCCAAGGACACCGCGATCCGCTCCGCCTTGCCCTTGCCGGGCAGTTCGGAAATCATCGGGACCAGCAATTCGGCATGGCCGCGGCCGAGCATGCGATGTTCGCCCGCCAGCAAGCGCTTGTCCTCGAACAGGGCGACGGAGCACGCCTCGGTGGCGGTTTCGATGACCAGCGTTTTCACCTGAAGAGGCTAGCGCGTCACAGCACGCGATTAAAGGTCTCGAATGCGGGGCGCGGGCTGCGCGGGAAGATCGTCGAGGGATCGCCATAGCCCAGCGTCGAGATGAAATTCGATTTCCATTTTGGCTCGTCGGCCAGGAATTCCCTGTCCACCCTGCCATGGTTGAAGCCCGACATCGGCCCGGTATCGAGCCCCAGCGCGCGCGCTGCAAGGATGAAATAGGCGCCTTGCAGCGTCCCGTTGCGGAAGGCCGACACTTCGCGCCTTTCGGCCGAATCCTCCTTGCCTTCGAACCAGCTCTTGGCGTCGGCATGCGGGAACAGCCATGGCAGCTGCTCGTGGAAATCGACATCGTAGGCGATGATCACGCTCACCGGAGCCTTGCGGATCTTGTCGGGATTGGTCCCGGTCGCATGCTTCGCCAGCCGTTCCTTGGCTTCCTGCGTGATGCACCAGATCAGCCGCGCGGGAAGCTGGTTGGCCGAGGTCGGCCCCATCTTCATCAGGTCCCAGATGGCTTCGAGCTGGTCCCGGGAGACCGGCCTGTCGAGAAAGCCGTTATAGGTCCGCGCGGTGCGGAACAGCTGGTCGAGCGCCCGATCGTCCAACGGACTGCCGTCGAGGGGTTCGGCCACTTTCTGTCTCCAAATTTGCCTTAGGTTCTCAGGCGGCGCGAACTTCCGCCACTTCGGGCACATAGTGTTTCAGCAGGCTCTCGATCCCGTGCTTGAGCGTGGCGGTCGAGGACGGGCACCCGGAACATGCGCCTTGCAGGGTGAGATAGACCACCCCGTCGCGGAAGCCGCGATACTGGATGTCGCCGCCGTCGCCGGCCACCGCCGGGCGGACGCGCGTTTCGAGCAATTCGCGGATCTGCGCGACGATCTCCGCGTCTTCGGGATTGTCGCCGACATCCTCTTCTGCGGGCACCGCGATCCCGGCCGCACTGCCCGGATTGAACAGGGGGGCCTGGCTGACGAAATGGTCGAGCAGGATCGCGACCACTTGCGGCTTGAGCGCCGACCAGTCGACTCCCGGCGCGGCGGTAACCGACACGAAATCCCGCCCGAAAAAGACGTTGGTGACCTCGCCGGTATCGAACAGCGCCCCGGCCAGCGGCGAGGCTTCGGCCTCTTCGGGAGTCGCGAATTCGCGGGTGCCGTGGTCCATCACCGCCTGGCCCGGCAGGAATTTGAGCGCCGCGGGGTTGGGCGTGGTTTCGGTTTCGATAAACATGGGCAGCAATCTAGGCGCGGCACCGGGGCACGGCAAGCAACCGAATATTGTGCGCCATTCACTATCCCTTCATCCCTCCAATCCCTATTAGGGCCGGAATGAGGAAGATTTTCCCGGTGGGGCGGATATTCGCGGTGCTGTCCGGCGGCTTGCTGCTGCTGGCGCCGATTGCCCATGCGCAGGAGCAGCAGGCTCCGGTCTACGACCTTCTTCCCGCGCCCCGGCATCTCGATCTTGCCGATCCGTGGATCTATCGCGGCACCGACATCCCGCATGACGAACGCTGGCTGTTCGGCGAGCTCGACAACGGGCTGCGCTATGCGGTGGCGCGCAATCTTGCGCCGCCGGGCCAGGCTTCGATCCGCATCCGCATCGATGCCGGACGGCTGCACGAGGAAGAGGACGAACAGGGCTTTGCCCATTTGGTCGAACATCTCAGTTTCCGCGAATCGAAATATCTCAGGAACGCCGAAGCGATCCCCACCTGGCAGCGGCTTGGCGCGCGCTTCGGCGACGACACCAATGCCCAGACCACAGCGACCGAGACGGTCTACAAGATCGACCTGCCCGATGCTTCGCGCACCCGGCTGGAGGAAACCGTCCGCCTGCTTTCGGGAATGATCCGCGAGCCGGCGCTGAGCGAGGAGAACCTTGCCGCGGAAGTGCCGATCGTGCTGGCCGAATTCCGTGACAATGGCGGTTCCGCGCGGCGCGTGGTCGACCAGATGCAGAGCCTGTTCTACCAGGGGCAGCGGCTGGGCGAGCGCACTTCGGATGCGATCCCGCCGATCCTGACCCGGGCGAGCAGCGAGCAGGTCAAGGCATTCCATCGCCGCTGGTACCGGCCGGAAAACACGGTGGTGGTGATCGCCGGCGACGGTCCGCCCGAGACCTATGCCGCGCTGATCGAGCGCTATTTCGCCGATTGGCAAGTGCCCGGCGAGCCAACCCCGCAGCCCGATTTCGGCGTGCCCCGACCGAGCCCGGGCAACGACGTGAAGGTCGCGGTCGAGCCGGACATGCCGCGCTCGGCGACCTGGGTCTATCTCAGGCCGTGGGAAGAGGTGGTCGACAATCTCGAATATAATCGCGGCAAGATGATCGACTTCGTCGCCGAGATGATCGTCAACCGCAGGCTCGAAGCCAAGGCCCGCGAAAGCGACAGCTTCCTGTTCGCCAATGCCCAGCGCGAGGATCTCGCCCGCTCGGTCGATGTGACCTTCGTCACGGTCGGCCCGAAAGGCAAGGATTGGCAAAAGGCGATGCGCGATGTCCGGTCGGTGATCGAGGACGCCATGGCGTCGCCCCCGAGCGAGGAGGAAATCGCCCGCGAGATCGCCGCGATCGACGTGATCTTCGCCGACCAGCTCGAGCAGGCTATCAACCGCCCGAGCCCCGAACTGGCCGACGAGGTGGTCGGCGCGGTCGACATCCGCGAAGCGGTCGCATCGCCCGAAACCTTCCTCACCGTGTTCCGCGACATGCGTCACCGGTTCACGCCCGAGGCGGTGCTGGAACACACGCGCGAGACTTTCAGCAGCGACGTGGTCCGCGGATTCTACGTCACGCCCGCGATCGGCGAGGCCGATGCCGGGCAATTGCGGCTGGCGCTCACCGAGCCGGTCGCAGGCGATCCGAGCGCGAGGATGGCTGGTGCCGGGCCGAGTTTCGAAGACCTGCCGCCGATCGGCATCCCGGTGCAGGCCCTGTCGGAAGAGGATCTGGGCGTCGCCGAGATAAAGAAGATCACCTTCACCAACGGGGTCAAGGCGCTCGTCTGGCGGACCGAGAACGAGCCCGGCCGGATCACCGTGCGGGTCCGCTTCGGCAGCGGCTATCGCGGGTTCTCCGAAGCCGACGCCCCCTATATCAGCCTCGGCGAATATGCCCTGGTCAGTTCGGGCTTCGGCGATGTCGGGGAGGCGGAGCTCGAGCGGCTGGTCAACGGGCGCAAGCTCGGCTTCCAGTTCACGATCGGCGACGGGGTGTTCCAGTTCGAAGGCCAGACCCGTCCCGAGGACCTTGCCGACCAGCTTTACCTGTTTGCCGCCAAGCTTTCCGACCCGGCATGGAAACCCGGCCCGGTCGAGCGCGTCCGTTCGCTGCTCGAACTCGATTACGACAGCCACAATGTCGACCCGATGAGCGTGCTCGAGCGCGATCTCTACTGGCTGGTCAACAATCGCGACGGCAGGTTTGCAACCCCCACGCCCGAGCAGCTGCGCAGCACCACGCCCGCGGGCTTCCGGGCGGTGTGGGAGCCGCTCCTGAAGCAGGGGCCGATCGAAGTGATGGTGTTCGGGGACATCGACCACGGCGCCACGCTGGAGGCGCTCTCGCGCACCTTCGGCGCGCTGGGGCCGCGCGATCCGATCCCGCCGGAAGTGCTGGCGAAGGGCGTTTCCTTTCCCGCGCCACAGCCCACGCCCGAGATCCTGTTCCACCGCGGCGAGGCCGACCAGGCGGCGGCGGTGGTGGCCTGGAAGCTCGGCGGCGGGTCCGACGGGCTGTCCGAAGCGCGCCAGATCGAGGTGCTGGCCGATGTCTTTTCGAACCGCCTGATCGATGCCCTGCGCGAACGCGCCGGAGCGAGCTATTCGCCCTATGTCGCGTCGGACTGGCCGGTCGATATCGACAGCGGCGGAGTGATGCTGGCGCTGGCGCAATTGCCGCCCGAAATGGTCGGTCCCTATTTCGACATGGTCGACGCGATTGCCGCCGACCTTGCCGCCAACGGGCCGAGCGCAGAGGAACTCGAACGGGTGATCGAGCCCAACCGGCAATTCCTCAATCGCGCGGTTTACGGGCATTTGTTCTGGATGAACCGGGTCGAAGGCGCGACCACCGACCCCGCGCGGCTCGCTTCGATCGGCTCGATCATGGCCGATCTGACGAGGGTCACGCCCGACCGCATCCGCCAATTGGCCCGGACCTACCTGGTGCCGGGGCAGGAATTCAAGCTCGGCGTCCTGCCCGAAGGCCAGCAGTTTGCTGCCGGTCTCGGAGACCTGCCCGAGCGGCCATGAGTCGGGCCCGGCCACCCGCAAAACCGTCGATTTGGTTGATAATGCAACCTTTGCAATTGCGCCGCGATGGGCCTAAACGCGCCGCCTTCGAAAATTTGCGAGACGAATAGTGGCACAGAACTGGAATCCCGAGAGCTGGAAGAACTTCGAGGCGAGGCACCTGCCCGTCTACGAAGACCAGGCGCTGCTCGAATCCGCCGTGGCGACCCTTTCCGGATACCCGCCGCTGGTGTTCGCGGGCGAAGCGCGCGCGTTGAAGGCCGAGCTGGCCGAAGTCAGCGAAGGCCGCGGATTCCTGCTCCAGGGCGGCGATTGCGCGGAAAGTTTTGCCGAATTCCACCCCAACAACATCCGCGATACCTTCCGCGTGATCCTGCAGATGGCGGCGGTGATGATCTTCGCCAGCAAGCAGCCGGTGGTGAAACTCGGACGGATGGCCGGGCAATTCGCCAAGCCGCGCAGCGCGCCGACCGAGACCCAGGGCGACGTGACCCTGCCGAGCTATCTCGGCGACATCATCAACGGAATCGATTTCGACGAGGCCAAGCGGGTCAACGATCCCGAGCGGATGATCCGCGCCTACAGCCAGTCGGCGGCGACGCTCAACCTGCTGCGCGCCTTTGCCGGCGGCGGTTACGCCAATCTGCGCCAGGTCCATCGCTGGACGCTCGATTTCATGGGCCGCAGCCCGTGGGCCGAGAAGTTCAAGGACATCGCCGACCGGATCGGCGAAGCGCTCGACTTCATGCAGGCCTGCGGGATCGATCCCGAGCACGCTCCCCAGCTCAAGAGCGCGAGCTTCTACACCAGCCACGAAGCCTTGCTGCTGCCCTACGAACAGGCGCTGACCCGGCAGGATTCGCTGACCGGCGACTGGTACGACACCAGCGCCCATTTCCTGTGGATCGGCGACCGCACCCGCTTCGAAGGATCGGCCCATGTCGAATTCCTGCGCGGGGTCGGCAACCCGATCGGCATGAAATGCGGCCCGAGCCTCGAGCCGGACGCGCTGCTGAGGATGCTCGATACGCTCAATCCCGCGCGCGAGGCCGGGCGGATGACGCTGATCAGCCGCTTCGGGCACGACAAGGTCGAGGCCGGGCTGCCGCCGCTGGTCCGCGCGGTGAAGCGCGAAGGCCACCCGGTCGTGTGGAGCTGCGATCCGATGCACGGCAATGTGATCAAGGCCGAGAGCGGGCTCAAGACGCGGCCGTTCGAGCGGATCATGGCCGAAGTCGAAGGCTTCTTCGCGGTCCACCGCGCGGAAGGCACCCATGCCGGCGGCATCCATATCGAGATGACCGGGCAGGATGTGACCGAATGCACCGGCGGGGCGGTGGCGATCACCGACGAGGCGCTGACCAGCCGCTATCGCACCCATTGCGATCCGCGGCTCAACGCGGCGCAGTCGCTCGAACTGGCGTTCAAACTGGCCGAGATGCTCAATCTCGAAGCCCAGCAGCGGCAGGCCGACGCCGCCTGACCCGCGCATTCGTGCGACCCGGCGAAGGGAAGCCTAGGTAGCAATACCTGGGCCTGGCCTATGCGCGCCTTTACCGGCAACCCCCTAGGCAGCGCGCAATGCCTCGGGAGGGCCGTGTGGGTAAGATCAGGGAGCATGCTGGCCTCTTGGCGATTGCCGCGGTGTGGCTGGCAGCGTCGGCGGGAATGGCCGCCCTGCGCGAACATTTTTCCGTCATGGCCCTGCTGTGGCTTGCGGCCGCGGTGCCGCTCGCGCTCTACCTGGTCGCCCGCGAACGCCTCGCGCGTAAACTTGGCGCGAGCAATGCGAAGATGCGTGAAAGCCTCCTCATGCTGGAAATGGCGGAGGAAGTCGCGCGGATCGGCCGCTGGAAATTCGACCCGCGCAACGGGAAGCAGGACTGGTCGCGGCAAATGTATCGCATCAATGGCCTCGATCCGGGGCAGGGCAGCGATCCCGGCGACATCCGTTTCCTCCTGCCCGACCGGGGGCGGGCACTGTTCGGCGAACTGTCCAACCATGCCGCTGACAGGGCGCCCTTCAGTTTCGAATACCCGATAGTGACGCCGTCCGGCGAGCGACGGGTGCTGAAGATGCACGCCCAGAACGAGTTCGACGAGAAGGGAGATCGCGTTGCCATGTTTGGCGTGGTGATGGACATTACCGAGCATCGCTTGCGGCAGGAGCAACTTGACAAGGAACGCGATCGCGCCATGCGGCTGGCGGCCGAGGCGCGCTACCTGGCCCAGACCGACCCGCTGACCGGCCTGGCCAATCGCCGCAGGACCATCGAGCAGCTCGAAAAATGCATCCTGCGCTGTGCCCTCGGAGACCAGTCGCTGGCCCTGATCACCTTCGATGTCGATCACTTCAAACAGGTTAACGACCGCCATGGACACCAGGTCGGCGACGAGGTCCTGGTAAAGGTCGCCGAACTTGCCCTGGAGCAGGCGCGCGCCAGCGACTTGGTCGGCCGCACCGGCGGCGAGGAATTCGTCTGGCTGCTCCCCGAAGCCGGGGCGATCGAGGCCTCCCTCGCCGCCGAGCGGTTGCGACGGGCAGTCGAGCGCGAAAGCGGAGGCCCCGGTTTGCCGCCGGTCACGCTGAGTATCGGCTATGCGCTGTGGCAGCCCGGCGACAATTCCGCCTCCCTGCTCGGACGGGCCGATGCCGCACTCTATGCGGCCAAGCAGGGCGGGCGCAATCTTGTCCGGGAGGCCGCCTGACTTGCAACGTCCAAATGCCGGATTGGGTGGCCGGTTTGGTGAGCAGGTAAGGTAAACTTTACTTAGGACTCGGTGGCATTTCTTAACGGGTTTTCCCGTAGTTGCAGGCCTTTGGAGGTACAGGCCGAGTGCAACGGGATTTCACCGTGGGACAGCTCGCACTCGCCGCGCTTGCGTGGTGGGCCTGTGCCGCCGCGTGCATGTGGCTGGCGGTCTATGGCGGAGTGGTGTCGCTGATCTGGTGGCCCAACGGGATCGCGGTCGCGGTCCTCTATGTCCTACCCTATCGCAAATGGCCGATCTTCATCGCCATGGGGCTGATGGTGGGGACGATCGACAACTGGATCTTCACCATGCCGCCGTTCCGGGCGCTCATAATTGCCGTGGCCAATTTTGCCGAGGTGGCTGTGGCGGCCTGGCTCCTGCGTCACATCATGCAGGGCAAGCTGGGCCGGATTGTCAACCTCAAGACGATGTTCATGCTGGTTGGCGCCGCGCTCGCCGGGGGCCTGACCAGCACCCTGATCATGACCTCGCTCGATTGGCAGACCGCGACACTCACGAGCACTGCATGGTGGTGTTTCTCGGTCAGCCTGGGGACGCTGGTCGCCACGCCGCTGTGCCTGCTTGCGATCGATCGCTTCACGGTCGGCGACAGCCTGCTGGCCGGCCGCGATGGCCAGCCTTCCCAGGCGCGCGAGCTGGCCCTCACCACCCTCCTGGTTTTCGCAATCGCGGCTGCGGTATTCCGCTACTCCGAATATTCCCTCCTGTTCCTGCCGATGGCGGCAACGATCTTCGCCGCCACCCGCTATGGCTTTATCGGCGCGACCGTCAGCGTGCTGGCGATCAGCGTCGCCGGTGGCCTGCAAAGCCTCGGCCGGCAATCGCCCGCGGCGTTCCTCGACATGGGGAACCAGCAGGCGGCCGTCGTGCTGCAGCTGTACATGATGGTCCTGCTTGCGACCTCGGTCCCGCTGGCGGCCTTGCTGATGTCGCATGACAGGCTCGCCGGCCGGCTGCGTCACCGCAACGCGCGGATGCGGGAAAACCTCACCTGGCTGGGTATGACCGAGGAAATCTCACGCATCGGACGTTTCCGTTACGACCACCTGACCGGGACGCTCAGCTGGTCGCGGCCGATGTTCCGCATTTACGGACTCGAACCGGCAGCCGGCAACGACCCCGGAAATGTCGACTATCTCTACCCCGATGGTGGCAAGGAATTGCGCGACCAGATCGACCACCATGCCGAGAACCGGGCGCGGTTTACCTTCGAATACCAGATCCGCACGCCCAAGGGAGAAGACCGCATTCTCAGGATGCATGCGATGAACGAATTCAACGAGCAGGGCCAGAGGACCGCCAATTTCGGTGTCGTGATGGATGTGACCGATCACTACCAGCGCCAGGAATTGCTCGACAAGGAGCGCACCCGCGCGATGCGGCTTGCGGCAGAGGCGCAGTATCTGGCCCAGACCGATCCGCTGACCGGGCTTGCCAACCGCCGCCGGACGATGATCCAGCTCGAAAAATGCATCGAGCAATGCGAAGCCGGCGATTCCCCGTTGGCGCTGATCGCCTTCGACATCGATCATTTCAAGCTGGTCAACGATACCTATGGGCACCAGGTCGGCGATGAAGTCCTGGTGCGGATTGCCGAAATCGCGCGCGGCCAGGTCAGGGCGAGCGACCTGATCGGGCGCACCGGGGGCGAGGAATTCGTCTGGCTGTTGCCCGATGCGAGCGAGGCCGAAGCCACGGCCGCGGCCATGCGGCTGTGCGAGGCAATCGCAACGGGGAGCGGCGTCGACGGATTGCCGACGGTGACGGCCAGCATCGGCTATTCGGTCTGGCAGCCGGGCGATACCGCAAGCAGCCTGCTCGGCAGGGCCGACGCCGCGCTCTATGCGGCCAAGGATGCCGGGCGCAACCGGGTGCAAAAGGCCGCCTGACCATTCAGCCATGGCGAGCCGGCGGCTTCCGCCCTATATTGCCGCCATGGACCTCCACGCTTTCTGGGATCACCTTGTCGGCATAGTCGCGAGCGTACCGCGTTCGGGCCTGCTGATCGCAACGGTGCTGGCCGTCGTCATCGGCGTCATGGGCGGTTTCGTCAAGCGGGGCTCGCCCGGCCTGGCGCGCCTGATGCGCAGCGGTTCGACCCTCGCCCTGGCCGGAATCCTGGTGCTGGTAGTATTGCAGGTTTCGCGCTTCGATCCCCGGTTCGAAATGGCGATTCCCGAAATCGGCCTGCCGGAACAGCAGGTCGCAGGTGGCGAAACCCGGATTCCGCTGGCGCCGGACGGCCATTTCTGGGTGCGTGCAAACGTGAACGGCGTGCCCGCCTCGTTCATGGTCGACACCGGCGCGACGCTGACCACGCTCAACGAGGATACCGCGGCCGCGGCCGGGCTGGAGCCACGCCAGGGCGGAATTCCGGTGATCATGCAGACCGCGAACGGGCCGATTTCCGCCCGTATCGCGACCATCGACAGCCTTGCCTTCGGAAATGTCGAGGCCAGCGGGATCGATGCCGCGATTGCCCCCAATATCGGGCGGACCAATGTCCTGGGAATGAATCTCCTCTCGCGGCTCGCGTCATGGCGGGTCGAGGGCCAGGTGATGATCATGCAGCCGGCGCCGGGCGACTGGTCGCAGGCGCAGGACACCAATTGACCTAGGCCTCCGATCCGGCCAGTCTCCCCGGAAAATCCACCGGGAGAGAAATCGACATGGCGAGCAGCCCAGCCGCAACGGGCGAACGGTTCGACGTTGCGGCGTTTATCGATGCGCGGGATATCGGCCCGCGCGAGATCGCAACCCTGGTGATAGTCTCGATCGTCCTGTTTCTCGACGGCTTCGACATGTATTTTCTCGGCAAGATCCTGCCGGCAATTGCCGAAGGGCTTGGCGGACAGTCGGTCGACATGAACCCGGTCGTGACCTACCAGCAGGTGGGGATGTTCATCGGCGCGCTGATCATGCCGCCGCTGGCCGACCTGATCGGGCGCAAACCGGTGCTCGCGCTCTGCCTGACCGGCTTCGGCAGCCTTTCGCTGTGGGCGGCCTTTTCCACCAGCTTCGAGATGCTCGCCTGGCTGCGCGGAATTTCGGGCGTATTCTTTTCGGCGATGCTGCCGGTGGGCCTCGCCTTCCTGGCCGAAGCGACGCCCAAGCGCCGGCGCGCGCTGTTCATGGCCATCGCACTGGTGTGCTTTTCGGGCGGGAACCTGGGGAGCGGGGTGATGGTGGCCGCGTTCCTCGACGACATCGGCTGGCAGGGCTTCTTCATCGTCGGCGGGGTGGTGCCGCTGGCGGCGCTGCTGCTGCTGCTGCTGGTGCCCGAAAGCCTCTCGTTCCGCGTCAACCGCAATGCTGCCGATCCGCGCATACGGCAGGCCGTGCTGCGGCTCGACCCGGCCATGCGCTTCGGCGAAGGCACGACCTTCTATCTTGGCGACCAGGAAGAGGTGGAGCGGCTGGGCCCGCTGGCGATGTTCGGGCGGCGTTACCGCGTGCAGACGATCCTCCTCTTCTCGATCTGCTTTTTCAGCCTCGGCAATATCGCGCTGCTGGCCAACTATCTTGCCACCTATATGTACGAATTCGCCGGGCTGGGCCTTGAGCTGTTCGCCTTCTACATGATCATCGGCTATTTCGGCGGCGCCACGGGCACGCTGGTGATGGGCTGGCTGATGGACCGGATGAATCCCTACTGGCTGATTGCGGGCTATTTCGTACTCGACGCGGTGGCGATCTTTTCGCTCGGCTACATCCCCCCGCAGGCCGCCATCGCCTTCGTCACGGCGCTGGTGGTGTGGAATTTCTGCCAGGTCGGCGGGCAGACCGGAATCAACAACCTCGCCACGCTCAGCTATCCGCCCGAGATGCGCTCGAGCGGGATCGGCTGGGCCGGGGCGATGGGCCGCTTCGGTGGCATCTGGTTCCCCTATCTCGGCGGGCTGGCGCTCGCCGCTGCGCTTCCGCTGGAACTGATCCTCGGGCTGACCGCGATCCCCGCGCTGGTGATCGCGGTCCTGCTGGTGGTGCTCGGCGTGGTCAATGGCGGGCTGATCGACGCGAGGCAGCGCAAGGCGATCGCCTGACCCCAGGATGAAATTGGGGCGGGCCAGTCGCTGGCGGGTGGATGCCTGATGCCAGCGACCCCCTCAGGGCCCGCCCCAGGGCCCCCTCCCGGGGACCGATCGCAAACTAGGGATTGGGATCGTACCGCTCGGCCATGTTGGCCGGCGAATTTCCGAAGCTTGACACGTTGTTGGCGTGAACCATCGGCGCATCCCAATCGATATAGGCCTGTTTCAGCTCCTCGAACTTGTCGGGCAGCCGGTCCTTCAGATTGCCGCGCTCCTGCGGATCCTCGACAATGTTGAAGAGGAACTCGTTGCCGTTGATCGAGAGATATTTGTAGTCGCCGCTGCGGACTGCCTTCTGGTCCTTGCTGTGGAACCGCCAATAGAGATTGCGTTCCGGCAGCGTACCCCCTTCGAGCGCGGGCCGGATGTCGACCCCGTCGGTCGGGTAGTCGGGATGGGGGGCGCCGCCCGCCGCGGCCAGGAATGTCGGGAGCATGTCCATCGACATGATCTGCGCGTCGCTTTTGCTGCCGGGCGCGGCCAGGCCCGGCCATTTGACCAGCCAGGGCACGCGGATCCCGCCTTCGAGCAGTTCGGTTTTCTGGCCATGGAACGGCCAGTTGAAGCTGAAGCGCTCGCCGCCATTGTCGCTGGTGAAGACCACCACCGTGTTCTTGTCCATGCCCAGCTCGACCAGCTTTTCGAGCACGCGCCCGATATTCGCATCGAGCTGTTTGACCATGTTGCCATAGGTCTCCATCGTGCCGCCGTCGTAATGGAGGATGGTCAGTTCGCCGGTATCGCTCGAAAGCCCGGCGATCCGGTCGGATTCCGCCTTGCCGGCTTCGTCGTTGCCTTGCCACGGCCAGTGCGGCGCGGTGAAATGGAGGCTGAGCAGCCACGGCTTGTCTTCTTGCGCCCGTGCTTCGAGATATTCGACACTGCGGTCGCCCAGCAGGTCTGTGTAATAGCCGATATCCTCGACGGCCGGATCGTCGCCGTCCCAGACATCGTGCGAACCGGCGATCGCGTGGGTATAATAATCGACCCCGCCGCCGCGATTGCCCCAGAATTCGTCGTACCCGCTCTTGAGTGGCCCATATGTGGGCAGCAGGCCCAAATGCCATTTGCCGACCAGCGCGGTGTGATAGCCGAGCTGCTTGAGCAGCGATGGCAGCGTGGGATGCGCCGGGTCGAGGCCCAGTTCGGCCCCGCCGAGCGGCTCTTCCAGGCCGGCGCGAAGGCGATACTGGTAACGCCCGGTTATCAGCCCGAAGCGCGTCGCGCTGCAGACCGCGCTGTTGGCATAGCCATGCATGAACTGCACGCCTTCGCTGGCGAGCTTGTCCAGCGCCGGCGTCTCGTATTCGATGCGCCCGTAGCAGGAAAGATCGGCATAGCCGAGGTCGTCGGCCATGATGAACAGGAAGTTGGGCTTGCCTTCGATCGGATCGCCGATCGCGGGGCTACCGGATTCGCGGCTGCAGCCCGGCAGGGACGCAAGCGCGGCCGTGCCTGCCAGGCCCGCGACCGCGGTCCTGCGCGAAATAGAAAATTTGCCCGAATTCGAAACCATTACTATAATCCTTCCATTCGAGCACGGTTCTCGCCGCCGCTCTTTGCCGGATCCCGGCTTAATCCCCTTGCACTGACCGCGCAAACAGGCCATCCATTGATAATATGAATACGGATTCTCATTTTTCCGTCAAGGCCAAGGGTGGCGAAGCGGCGAAAGATTCGCTTGCCCCGCGGCAGGAGCGCAGCCGCCAGACCGCCGGCAAGTTCGTCTCCGCGGCGATGGATCTGCTGCACGACAAGACCTTTGCCGAATTGTCGGTGGCCGAACTGGCAAAACATGCCAAGCGGTCGGTCGGGGTGTTTTACCAGCGATTCGGCAGCAAGGACGATTTCCTCGAAGTGCTGCTCGATGCGTTTTTCGAGGAATCGCTCGCCTGGCGCAGCGAATTCGACGTCGGCACAACTGCCGAGGAGGTCTATGTCGGCTTCCTGAAGCGCGGCTACGAAAGCCTGCGCGACAACCGCAATCTCTGGCATGCGGCGCTCGAACGGGCCGCCGCGGAACCCGATTTCTGGGACAAATACCACCCCTACCGCGAATCGGCCGGCAAGATCACCCGGGCGGCGATCGAGAAGAAGCTGGGGCGGGCATTGACCGATGCCGAGCGGCGCAAGGTCGCGCTCGCCGGCCAGGTATTCAATTCGGTGATCAACAACCAGATCATCAACGGGCCGGGGCCGCTTATGTTCGAAGACGACGATTTCTTCCCCGAACTGAAAAAGATCGTCCTCCAGATCGCGGAAATGCCGAAGAGCTGATCAGCCAGCCGGAGGCTGGACCAGTTCGATCTCGTGGCCGTCGGGATCGAGCAGCATCGCGATCTTCGTCCCGCCCATTTCGAAGATCGGCAGAAGCTCGACCGCGCCAGCACCCATCGCCTTCGCGAATTGCGCCTCGATGTCGTCGGTCATGAAGCCGACCGGGCCATGCCCCGGCCCGACGCCGACTTCGCGCGCATCCTTGTATTCGACCAGCAGCAGGTTCGGTCCGGATTCCTGTCCGGGCAGCGCCATGATGTGTTCGAGGAACTCGTCCTCGTCGAAGGTCATGGTGACCGTGAAGCCGAACGCGCGCCGGTAGAAATCGAGCGCGCGCGCCATGTCGGGCGTATTGAGCTTGAAGAAGGCGAGGCTGGTTTTCATGCGTTGTTCCTAGCTGTCGATCCCGAAATATTCGGCCAGGTCCCGGCCGGTGAAACCATGGGTGTCGGCCTTCGGATCGAGCGGCAGCATGGTCGCGTCCCACGCTTGCCAGTCGGCGCGCAATTGCTCGAACATGTCAAGCTGGCGCTCCTTCAGATTGCCGCGTTCCATCGGGTCGGCGACCACGTCGAACAGGAATTCGTTGCCGGCGATCTTCAGGTATTTCCAGCGGTCCGAACGGACGGCGCGCTGGCCGAAATTCAGGAAGCGCCAGAACAGCGCGCGGTTGGGGAGGACGCCGCCTGCGATGGCCGGTCGGATGTCGATGCCGTCGCTGGGGTAACCTTGATCGGGCGCGCTTCCCGCCGCGGCAAGGAAGGTCGGCAACCAGTCCATCGTCATCACCAGCTGTTCGCTGGTGCTCCCGGGCGCGGCGAGCCCGGGCCAGCGGACGATCGCGGGGATCCTGATCCCGCCCTCGAGCAGTTCGGTCTTGCGGCCGGTCAGGGGAAAATTGTCGGAGAATCGTTCGCCGCCATTGTCGCTGGTAAACACGACAATCGTCTTCTCGGCGAGACCCTGCCGTTCGAGAGCTTCGAGAACCCGCCCGACATTGCCGTCGAGGCTTTGCATCATCGCGGCATAGGTCGCCATGTCGCCGCCGTCCCAGTGGAAAATCGCCTTGGGATTGCCGGTCGCCGCCAGCCGTTCGGACTCCGCCTGGCCGTCCGGTCCTTCCCACGGCCAATGCGGCGCAGTGAAGCTGAGGAACATGAAGAAGGGCCGCTCGCCCCTGGCCTCGTCCTCGATCGTCGCGACGGCGCGCTCCGCCAGCAGGTCGGTAAGATAGCCGGTCTCCTCGATCCCGACTTCTCCGTCCCACAGGTCGCGCCGGCCATTGTAGGAATGGGTGAAATAATCGACCCCGCCGCCGCGAATGCCCCAGAAGCGGTCGAACCCGCTCTTGAGCGGGCAATATTTCGGCAGCTCTCCCAAATGCCACTTTCCGATGAGATGGGTCGAATAGCCGGTCTCGCGGAGCAGCGAGGGCAGGGTAGGGTGGTCGGGCGGCAGGCCGAGATCGCGACCCTGCAGCGGCTCTTCGAGCCCGATCGGCAGGCGGTACTGGTACCGCCCGGTCATCAGCGCCACACGGGTCGCGGTGCAGACCGCGCTGTTGGCATAGGCGTGGGTGAAGCGGATACCCTGGCCGGCAAGGCGGTCGAGCACCGGGGTCTCGTAATCGCGGCGGCCGTAGCAGCCGAGATCGGCATAGCCGAGGTCGTCGGCCATGATGAACAGGATGTTGGGCCGCTGGGCCAAGCCGGGTTCCCTTCCGCTTCCGCGTTATCCGGCGCGGGATGCGTTTGGCAAGCCGGAGCGGTTCGCGGACAATCCGCACTTGACATATTAGAACATTAGCAATAGCTAATGCAAAAGCAGGAGAGACTCGATGTCCGACCAGAACCAACCGACCGACGAACATCTGGAAGCTGCCCGCGCGATCGTTGACGAAGCGCTTGGAAATGCTGCGAAACGTCCGGTCGTGAAGGGGTTTTTCGACCCTCACACCTTTACCATCGCCTATGTCGTGCACGATCCGGCAACCCTGGAGGCCGCGATCATCGATTCGGTGCTCGATTACGATCCCGATGCCGGCCGCACCTCGACCGGCTCGGCCGATGCGATTGTCGCCTATGTCGAAGAGCTCGGCCTCAAAATTGCCTGGGTGATCGAAACCCATGCCCATGCGGACCATCTCTCGGCCGCGCCCTATCTGCAGGAGAAACTCGGCGGGAAGCTCGCGATCGGCGAGCAGATCACTGTCGTCCAGCAGGTGTTCGGCAAGCTCTTCAATGCCGGCACAAGCTTCGCGCGCGACGGGTCGCAGTTCGACCATCTGTTCAGGGATGGCGAGACCTTTGCCCTGGGAACGCTGCAGGGAATCGTCCTCCACGTTCCCGGGCATACGCCTGCCGACATGGCCTATGTGATCGGCGATGCGGTCTTCGCCGGGGACACGCTGTTCATGCCCGATTACGGCACCGCGCGGGCCGATTTCCCGGGCGGCGATGCGGCGACCCTTTATCGCTCGATCCGGCGGCTGCTTTCGCTCCCGCGCGAGGCGCGGCTGTTCATGTGCCACGATTACCTCCCCGAAGGGCGGGATCATTATGTCTGGGAGACGACCGTCGGCGCGCAGCGCGACGGGAATATCCACGCGAACGACCGCGTCAGCGAGGTCGAATTCGTCGCCATGCGCGAAGCGCGCGATGCCAAGCTGCAGGTCCCGCGGCTGATCCTGCCGTCGGTCCAAGTCAATATGCGGGGCGGGCGCCTGCCCGAACCGGAGGACAACGGCACCTCCTATATCAAGATTCCGGTCGACCGGATCTAGGTGCGCCATGCTTGAAGCCTTTCCCCATTCCATGCCGGTCGAAGGCGCGATCGGCGGTGCAATGATCGGCCTCGCCGCGGCACTCATGCTGCTCGGCGCGGGTCGCATCGCAGGCGTCAGCGGGCTGGCCGCGCGCGCGGTTTCCCTCACCAAGGGCGACGTGCCGGTCCCGCTGGCGCTTGCCTTCATCATCGGGCTCCCCCTGGGGGCGCTGCTGTTCCAGTCGGGTTTCGGACCGATCGAAGCCCGGTTTTCCCCTTCCCCCTACCTGCTCATCGCAGGCGGGCTGCTGGTGGGATTCGGGACCCGGCTGGGCAGCGGCTGTACCAGCGGCCACGGCGTTTGCGGCATGGCGCGCTTTTCGCGCCGCTCGCTGGTCGCGACCGTGACCTTCATCGCAGCCGGCGTGGCGACAGTAGCGCTTGCCAATGCGCTGGGCTGGGGGTGGTGATGCGCCAGCCCCTGATCGCCCTCGTTTCCGGCGTCCTGTTCGGCGCGGGTCTTGCCCTTTCCGGGATGATGGACCCGGCGCGGGTGCGCGGCTTCCTCGACCTGTTCGGGCAATGGGACCCGACGCTGGCCTTCGTCATGGGCGGGGCGCTGGCGGTGATGTTCGTCGCCTGGCTGGTCCAGAAGCGGATGGAAAAGCCCCTTGCGCATGACCGGTTCAACCTGCCCGGGACGATGACAATCGACGCGCGGCTGGTCGGCGGCTCGGCGCTGTTCGGGATCGGCTGGGGCCTCGCGGGCCTGTGTCCCGGACCGGCGATTGCATCGCTCGCTGTGAGGCCCGAACCGGCGGCAATCTTCGCCCTGGCAATGTTCGCCGGGATGGGCCTGTTTCACCTCGCGGACCGGATTTCGATGAAGGCGTAGGTCGCGTTTCGGGAGTATTCCATCATGAGCGATCACACGCATAAAGTCGTCATCATCGGTGGCGGTGCCGCCGGCATCTCCACCGCCTCGTCCATGCTCAAACGCAGGCCCGGGCTCGATATCGCGATCGTCGAACCAAGCGAAGAGCATTACTACCAGCCGGGCTGGACCATGGTTGGCGCCGGTGTGTTCAACGCACCTGTTACTCGCCGCCCGATGGCGAGCGTCATGCCCGACCGCGTCACCTGGATACGCGCGCGTGCAAAGAGTTTCCAGCCGGAGAACAACCAGGTCACGCTCGAGGATGGAACGGTCATCGCATACGAACTGCTGGTGGTCGCGCCCGGAATCAAGCTCGACTGGGGCCGGATTGCCGGGGTTGAGCAGACCCTCGGCAAGAACGGCGTGACCTCGAATTATCGCTACGACCTGGCGCCCTACACCTGGGAACTGGTCAGGAATCTCAAATCGGGCAGGGCGATTTTCTCGCAGCCCCCGATGCCGATCAAATGCGCCGGTGCGCCGCAAAAGGCGATGTATCTTTCTTGCGATGCCTGGCGCGATGCGGGCGTGTTGGGCGACATCGAGGTCGAATTCCGCAATGCCGGGGGCGTCCTGTTCGGAGTGGAAGCTTTTGTCCCGGCGCTGATGGAATATGTCGAGCGCTACGGCATCCAGCTCAAGCTCGGCTCGAACCTGGTCGCGGTCGACGGGCCGGGCCGGAAGGCGACTTTCGAAACCGCCGAAGGCGAGGTGACACGGGAGTTCGACATGCTCCACGTCGTTCCGCCCCAGGTCGCCCCCGATTTCATCCGCGAGAGCCCGCTGGCGAACGAGGCGGGCTGGATCGAAGTCGACGACTTCACCATGCGCCACAAGCGCTTTCCCAATATTTTCGGTCTCGGCGATGCCGGGTCCATGCCCAATGCCAAGACCGCGGCCGCCGCCCGCAAGCAGGCGCCGATCGTGGCCGTGAACGCACTCGCGGTGCTCGACGGGCATGAGCCGACTGCCGCTTACGATGGCTATGGCTCCTGTCCGCTGACCGTCGAAAAGGGCAAGATCGTGCTGGCCGAATTCGGCTATGGCGGCAAGCTCCTCCCGAGCTTTCCCACCTGGCTTATCGATGGCACGCGTCCGCGGCGGCTGGCCTGGCTGCTCAAATCCGAGGTGCTGCCCTGGGTTTACTGGAACGGGATGCTCAAGGGGCATGAATGGCTCGCCCGGCCAACCAATCCCTTGCCTGCAGGTAGCGGGAAGCAAGCCTCGTAATGCAAACCAGGCCCTCACTTGCGGCGCGCTATTTCCCCATTCTCGAATGGGGCAAGGCCTACGATCGCGGGGTGCTGGCGAACGATTTGATGGCGGCGGTGATCGTCACCATCATGCTGATCCCGCAAAGCCTTGCCTATGCCCTGCTGGCGGGCCTGCCGCCGGTGGTCGGCCTCTATGCCTCGATCCTGCCGCTGGTCGCCTATGCGATCTTCGGCACCAGCCGCACGCTGGCGGTCGGCCCGGTCGCGGTCGTGTCCTTGATGACGGCTTCGGCCGCCGGGGCGGTCGCGGCGCAGGGCAGCGCCGAATACATGACCGCGGCGATCACGCTGGCGGCGCTTTCGGGCGTCATGCTGGCGGTGCTGGGGCTGCTGCGGATGGGCTTTCTCGCCAACCTGCTCTCGCATCCGGTGATCTCGGGCTTCATCACCGCGAGCGGGATCCTGATCGCGACCAGCCAGATCAAGCATATTCTCGGCATTTCCGCGGGCGGCGACAACTGGCCGGAAATGCTCGGATCGCTGGCCGCAGCGCTGCCGCAGACCAATCTCGCGACCCTGGCGATCGGCATTGCGGCCACATTATTCCTGTTCTGGGTCCGCAAGGGCGCAGTCCCCCTGCTGCAAGCTCTGGGCCTGAAGCCGAAGGCCGCGTCGATGGCGGCAAAGGCCGGTCCGGTCGTGGCGGTGGCGGTAACGATCCTCGCGGTCGTGCTGCTCGGTCTCGAACGGGAAGGGGTGAAGCTGGTCGGAGTCGTGCCGCAAGGCCTTCCGCCATTCGCCCTGCCGTCGTTCGACCCGGACCTGCTCGCCCAGCTGTGGGTTCCCGCATTGCTGATCTCGATCATCGGCTTTGTCGAGAGCGTCTCGGTCGCCCAGACGCTGGCCGCCAAGCGCCGCCAGCGCATTTCGCCCGACCAGGAACTGGTGGGCCTCGGCGCTGCCAATATCGCCGCGGCCGTATCGGGCGGCTATCCGGTCACGGGTGGCTTCGCCCGTTCGGTGGTCAATTTCGACGCCGGGGCGGAGACCCCCGCCGCCGGGGCCTATACCGCGGTCGGGATCGCGCTCGCCTCGCTGTTCCTGACCCCGCTGCTGTTCTTCCTCCCCGTCGCAACGCTCGCCGCCACGATCATCGTCGCGGTGCTGAGCCTGGTCGATCTCAAGACCCCGCTCGAATTGTGGCGCTATTCGAAGCACGATTTCAGCGCCCATGCGGCGACGATCCTGGTCACGCTGCTGGCCGGGGTCGAGCTGGGCGTGATCGTGGGCGTGAGCGTCGGCCTGCTGCTCTATCTCTGGAAGGCCTCGCGCCCGCACGCGGCGGTGGTCGGGCGGGTGCCGGACACCCAGCATTTCCGCAATGTCGAGCGGCACAAGGTGATCACCCTGCCGCATATCCTGTCGCTCCGGATCGACGAGGGCCTGACCTATCTCAACGCCCGCTGGCTCGAGGAATATGTGCTCGAGCGCGTCGCCGAACATCCCGAATTGCGGCATGTGATCCTGATGTGCTCGGCGGTCAACGCGATCGACGCGTCGGGCCTCGAAAGCCTCGAGGCGATCAATCACCGGCTCGGCGATGCCGGCGTCGGGCTGCACCTCTCGGAGGTCAAGGGCCCGGTGATGGACCGGCTGCAGCGCACCCATTTCCTCGAGGAACTCAATGGCAAGGTGTTCCTCTCGCAGGACGAAGCATTCTCGAAGCTGGCGAATGACGACGGCTCAACCGTCGTAACCAACGACCAATGGGTCGCCAGGGGCCTGATCTAGAAAGGACTGAACAATGGCCACAATCCCCGACAAGGACGGCAAGTGCCGCCGGATCGAAACCATGATCGCCAACGGCATGGGCGTGACCGAAAGCTGCCGCATGATCGGGATCTCCGAAAAGACCCTGCATCGCTGGCGCAAGCAGCGCCGCGCCGCCGAGGATGACTTGCACGACCGGCCGCGCGCCGCGAGAGCAGGCTGATGCAACCCGATATGCCGCTCGAGCTGCTGCGCGCCAATTCGGTGGAAATGGCCGAGCGGCTCAAGCTGTTGGCCCATCCCGAGCGGCTGCTGATGCTGTGCCGCATGGCAGAGGGAGAAGTGACGGTCGGCGAACTGGTCGGCCTGACGGGCCTGTCGCAATCGGCGGTCTCGCAGCACCTGGCGCGGTTCCGCGATCTTGGCCTGGTCAAGGTCCGGCGCGAGGGGCAGGCAAGGCATTATCTTCTGGCGGATACCAGAATCCGCCAGATCATCGCCGCGTTGTGGACGATCTGCGAGGAAGACGAGGCCGCCAAGGCCGAGCTTTCCTCCGCCATTGCGGGCTGATTGGCTTAGCTCCTTTCCCGCCCTATAGCCTCCGCGATCGAGACCGGTTGAACCGGCGGGCAGCTGCTTGAGGGAGAGGGCACCATGACAGCCAGGAACAGGGCCAGGCAGGCCATCGCGCTGCTGGGAGCGATTGCCGCGCTGTGCGGCACCTCGCTGGCGATCGCGCAGGAGGAAGACCCGCTGTTCGGCGCCCCGCCGCCCGAACGGGTGGCGGCGCTGGCCTATTCGCGCAATTGCTCGGCCTGCCATGGCGGCGTGCTCGAAGGCGGCTCGACCGCCGGCGCGCTCAAGGGCGAAGGCTTCATCGGCACCTGGGGCGGCACCAGCGCGGCTGACCTGCTGGCATTCGTCAAGGCGAGCATGCCCCCGGCCAATATCGGCCGGCTCGACGAGGAGACTTACCGCGCGACGGTCGAGCATATCCTCAAGGTCAATGGCGCGCGCTTCGAAGATTCGCTGGCGGAGGCCGACG
>NZ_DBNHSF010000098.1:0-3492 GCF_057143545.1 Candidatus Andeanibacterium sp. | reverse complement strand
CGATGAAGGGCGTGCTCGATTATACCGACCAGCCGCTCGTCAGCTCGGACTTCAACCATTACCCGGCCAGTTCGACGGTCGACAGCCTTGAAACCTCGGTGCTCGAAGGCAAGCTTGCCCGCGTGGTCAGCTGGTACGACAATGAATGGGGCTTCTCGAACCGGATGATCGACACCGCCAAGGTGATGGCGAGCTTCCTGTAACACTTGCCCTTCCCCCTCGATGGGGGGAGGAGGAAAGGGACTTGATTGGCTAGCTTTCGCACCCTCGATGACCTCGGCGCCGACCTTGGCGACATCGCCGGCAAGGTCGCGCTGGTCCGGGTCGACCTCAATGTCCCGATGGACGGCGGGCAGGTCACGGACAAGACCCGCATCCGTTCCGCGGCACCGACGGTCCTCGAACTGGCGGAAAAGGGCGCCAAGGTCCTTTTGCTGGCCCATTTCGGGCGGCCCAAGGGGCGGCGCAGCTCGGTGCTTTCGCTCTCGATGGTGCTCGATGCGGTTGACGAGGTGCTGGGCAAGGAGGTGATGTTCATTCCGGAAGTGGCCGGGCCGGTTGCCGCGCAGGCGATCGGCATCCTTGCTCCCGGCGATGTCGGCCTGCTGGAAAACACCCGCTTTTGGCCCGGCGAGGAGGCCAACGACCCCGAATTCGCCCGGGCGATCGCCGCCAATGGCGATCTCTATGTCAACGACGCCTTTTCCGCCGCGCACCGCGCGCATGCTTCGACCGAGGGGATAACGCATTTCCTGCCATCCTATGCCGGGCGGGCGATGGAGGCGGAGCTGACCGCGCTCGACGCGGCGCTGGGCAATCCGCAAAAGCCGGTTGCGGCGGTGGTCGGCGGGGCCAAGGTCTCGACCAAGCTCGCCGTGCTCAAGCATCTCGTCGGCAAGGTCGATCACCTGATCATCGGCGGCGGGATGGCCAACACCTTCCTTGCCGCCAGGGGAATCGCTGTCGGCAAGTCACTGTGCGAACACGATCTCGCCGGCACCGCCGAGGAAATCCTCGATGCGGCGGATGCGGCAGGCTGCACCGTCCATCTGCCCTATGACGTCGTGGTGGCGGAGGAATTTGCCGCCAATCCGCCGTCCCTGAGGACCAGCAATGTCCACGAGGTCGGCGTGGACGAGATGATCCTCGATATCGGCCCGCAGGCGGTCGAGGCGCTGGGCGATGTGCTCAAGACCTGCCGCACTCTGGTGTGGAACGGTCCGCTGGGCGCGTTCGAGACTCCGCCTTTCGATGCGGCCACGGTAGCACTGGCCAGGACCGCCGCCGCGCTGACGCGAGAGGGGTCGCTGGTCTCGGTCGCCGGCGGGGGCGATACTGTCGCCGCGCTCAACCAGGCCGGCGTGGCCGAGGATTTCAGCTACATCTCGACCGCCGGCGGCGCCTTCCTCGAATGGATGGAGGGGCGTGAGCTGCCGGGCGTTGCGGCGTTGGAAAAATAGGACGGTCCCAAGGGCAGGAGACGACAATGGCGAACCGGAAAATGCTCGACAGGCTGGCAAATGCCGATGGCTTTATCGCCGCGCTCGACCAGTCGGGCGGATCGACCCCCAAGGCGCTCAAGGGTTACGGGATCGAGGACGGCGCCTGGTCGAACGAAGAGGAAATGTTCGACCTCATCCACCAGATGCGGGTGCGGATCATCACCTCGCCCAGCTTCACCGGCGAAAAGGTCTTGGGCGCGATCCTGTTCGAAAGGACGATGGACGGCATGGCGGGCGGCAAGCCGGTTCCGGCCGTGCTGCTCGAAAAAGACATCGTGCCGATCATCAAGGTCGACCAGGGCCTCGAGGTGGAAGCGAATGGCGTCCAGCTGATGAAGCCGATGCCCGGGCTCGATGCGCTGCTGGAGCGCGCGAAATCGCTCGGTGTGATCGGCACCAAGATGCGCTCGGTGATCCATTCGGCCAATGCGGAAGGCATCGCAGCCATTGTCGCGCAGCAATTCGAAATCGGGCAACGGATCATCGAGGCCGGGATGGTCCCGATCCTCGAGCCCGAATACAGCATCAAGGCGGAGGATCGCGCCGAAGGCGAGAAGATCCTGCGCGAGGAGATCGAGAAACGGCTCGATGCGATGCTGCCGGCCTCGAACAGACTGATGCTCAAGCTTTCGCTGCCGGTCGAAGCCAATTTCTACAGCCCGCTGATCGACCATCCGGCCGTCACCCGCGTGGTCGCCCTGTCGGGCGGCTACAGCCGGCCCGAGGCTTGCGCCGAGCTGGCGAAGAACAAGGGCATGATCGCGAGCTTCAGCCGCGCGCTGCTGGAGGACTTGCGGGCGGATATGAGCGACGAGGAATTCGATGCCGCGCTCGGCAAGGCGATCGGCGAAATCTATGAGGCGTCGCGTTCCTGATCCATGATGTCGGGCGCGAAGGTGAAGCGGAAGGCATAGTCCTCTGGCTTCAGGTCCGGCCATTCGATCGAACGGTCAGGCGCGACTTCGACCAGGGTCAGCATGCCGCCATTGATCCGCAGCGGCTTGTACGCGTCAAGCTCGACCCGGATCGTCTCATGTCCCATATCGAGCCTGGTTCTGAGCCTGAATTCGCCCGCAGTGACGCATTCGGCCTCGATCGGGCAGCGGCTGTCTTCGAGCACTTCCTCGGGCGTGGCGCTGATTGTCGGCAATTCCTGCGTCTCGCCGATCTTGACGCAGGGCCCCTTATGACAGCCCGGGATCCTGGCCGATCCGGCAGTCGTGCAGGAAGCCAGCATAACGACCGACCAGGCGCATAGGAGACGCCTTCGATTCATTGATTCTTGCTCTGCGTGAAGCGGAAGCGATATGCCGCCGGATCGATCGCCTGGCCAGCGATTGCGGCAGGTTCAACATTTTCGAGCGTGACAATCCGGCCGTGTGTGGAATGGGGTTCGCCGAGGGTAAGCGGTACCGTCTCGCGCCATCCGACCCCGTCGATACGCGTTTCGACGATGACTCTTCCGGCCCAAACACATTGCACATTGGCAGGACAGCGACTGTCCTCGACAATCTGCTTTGGCGTCGCAACCACGGCTCCTACCCAAGCGGGTTGGTCGATCCCGACGAGTGTTCCATCGGGCTGCGGCAGGCCACCGTCAACGATCGGCGCGTCGGTAGTCGTGGCACAGGCGGCCAGGGTAATCGGAGCCAGCAAGGCGAGTGCATTCTTCACAGCTCTGATTATGCCGGCATTTGATGAACCGATCCAGAATGCTTGGCGCCGGGACCTTGCCGCGATAGAGCGCCCGCGATGAGCAAATGCCAGCTATACCTGATCTCGCCACTCGAAGTCGGTGGCGATTTCCCCGCCCGCCTCAAACGTGCGCTCGATGCCGGGGCGGGTGGACCGGGACGGATCGCTGCGTTCCAGTTCCGGGTGAAGGATGTCGACGAGCACGAAGCGGCGCGGCTTGCGGAGCCGCTCCAGGCGATCTGCGCGGAGCGAAACGTCGCGTTCATCGTCAACGATTCAATCTCGCTGGCCAAGC
>NZ_DBNHSF010000097.1:0-11061 GCF_057143545.1 Candidatus Andeanibacterium sp. | reverse complement strand
AAAGACGCGGCACCGCGATGGCGGCGATGGGGATCGCAACCGCACTGGGCCTGGGCCTTTCGATCACGTTGGGCGGGGTCGTCGCCGAATGGTGGGATACGCGCTATGCCGCAGGCGGCGCTCCGGGTGGCTTTTCCGGGTGGCAATTCGCCTTCCTCGTCGCCGCCCTTCCCGGCTTCCTGCTGGCCTGGATGATCTATCGGCTCAAAGAGCCGGTGCGCGGCGGAGTCGACGGAATCCGTTCGCCGGAGGATCCACACCCGTTCAAGGCGAGCGCCGCGGTGCTGGGCGCGGTGACACCGGGCGCCAACTGGTTCTCGCTCTGGAGCCGCAAGGCGGGATCGCGGCAATGGACGATCAATCTCGTCGGGCTGGCGATCATCCTGCTCGTCTGCTTCGCCATGACCGGCGTCGCGCAGGACTTTTCCCCCCGCCCGGCGATCAACGCGCTCGGCCTGACACTCGACCCGCACGTGCTGCAATGGTTCGTGGTCGGCTTCGGCGCGTTCGTGGTGTTGAACCTGTTCCAGTCGCTCAAGCTGACCGACAGGCCGACCTATGCGGTGATGTTCTCGCCTTCGCTGATCCTGCTGTTCGTCGTCGGCGGGCTGCAGACGGCGATCAATTACGGGGTGATGGGCTTCACCCCGTCATTCCTGATCCGCGAATATGGATTGTCGCAGAGCGCCACCGCGATCCAGTTCGGCCTGCTCGCGGCCGTGCTCGGCATGATCGGCCCGATCATCGCGGGTCCGCTGTCGGATTTCCTGACCAGGCGAATGGGGGCAACCGGGCGCGTCTGGCTGACCCTCGCTTCGCTCGGCATCTCGCCCTTCTTCGGGATCTGGACCTACAACGCGCCCGATCCGTTCAACTTCTACCTCCGCTTCACCTTCTACAGCCTCATTCTCACGCTGTGGCTGCCCCCGATCTATTCGCTCTATTATGACCTGGTGCTTCCGCGCATGCGCGGGATCGCGAGCGCGAGCTACATCATCATCTCGACCCTGCTCGGCCTCGGCATGGGCCCCTATTTCGTCGGTATCGTATCCGACCGAAATGGCGGCGATCTGGGCCAGGCGATCATCTCGGTCAATCTGGTCGCGCCGGTGATCGTGGTGATCCTTATTTACGTCCTCACACGCATAAAGCGGGACGAGGCGAGCGTGCTCGATCGGGCACGGTCGGCGGGAGAAGCGGTGTAGATGACAACCGTCCGCGAAGCCGCCCACCGGATCTTCGAGCATTTCGGGGTCGACCGGCTGTTCGGCAATCCCGGCAGCACCGAGCTGCCGATGCTCAAGGCCCTGCCCGAAGGGTTCCGCTATGTGCTGGGGCTGAACGAGGCGGTGGTGGTCGGCATGGCCGACGGCTTCGCGCGGGCAAGCGGCAAGCCCGCGCTGGTCAACCTCCATAGCGCGGCGGGCACCGGCCATTCGCTCGGAAACCTGTTCACCGCGTTCCGGAATTGCGCGCCGATCGTGGTCACCGCAGGCCAGCAAGCGCGCTCGATCCTGCCCTACGACCCGTTCCTCTATAACGAACGGGCGACCGAATTCCCGCGGCCCTATGTCAAATATGCGGTCGAGCCCGCGCGCGCCGAAGACGTCCCGCAGGCGCTGATCCGCGCCTTCATCACCGCGCTGACCCCGCCGATGGGGCCGTGCTACGTCTCGATCCCGGTCGACGATTGGGACCGCACCTGCGAGATGCCGGAGCTGCCCGAACTGGCGCTCCAGCCCTCGCCCGATGCCGGGGGGATTGCGAAGATCGCAGCCATGCTTGATGCGGCCAGCAGCCCGGCGCTGGTAATCGGCACCGGCGTCGCCAATGCCGGCGGCTGGGACGCGGCGATTGCGCTGGCCGAGAAGAGCGGCGCTTCGGTCTATTGCGCGCCCTATGCCGCGCGCGAGACCTTCCCCGAAAGCCACCGGCAATTCGGCGGCTTCCTTCCCGCCTGGCGCGACCAGCTGCGGACTATGCTTGCTCCGCATGACGCGATCCTCGTCGCCGGGGCGCCGGTGTTCACCTGGCACGTCGAGGGCAGCGGGCCGCATTGGCCCGAAGGCGCGAAGCTTGCCGCGCTATCGGACGACCCGCAGCATATCGCCGCGCTCCCCGGCGGCCTCGGGGTGCTCGGCAATCCGGCGATCGGGCTCGGGGCGCTGGCGGAGCAGGTGGAGCCGCGCGACTTTGCGGGCAAGACCCACCAGTTCATCGACCCCGAACCTGCAATGACCGCCGCCCATGTGCTGAAACGCATCGCCGCGCTACGGCCCGAGAACGCCGTCATCGTCGAGGAAGCCCCGACCGCGCGCGGGCCCGAGCACGTCACCTTGCCGATCACCCGCGAGGGCGGGTTCTATTCCTGCGCCAGCGGGGGCCTCGGCTATTCGCTGCCCGGCGCGATCGGCGTGGCGCTCGGGCAGGAGGACAAGGTGATCGCGATCCTTGGCGACGGGGCGGCGATGTATGCGATCCAGGGCCTGTTCAGCGCGCGCGAGGAAGTCGCCAATGTCAGCTTCCTGATCATGAACAATTCGGCCTATGCCGCGCTGACCATGTTCTCCTCCGAATTCGGGATGAACCATGTCCCGGGTTGCGACCTTTCCGGCATCGATTTCGTCCAGCTGGCCGAAGCGCAGGGCATCCCCGCGCGGCTGGTCGACGAGGTCGCCGAGATCGACGATGCGCTCGAATGGAGCTTCGAACAATCGGGCCCGACGCTGGTCGATTTCAGGATCGCCTGACCGACCCCTCATGCCAAAGAAAACGGGCGGGGAATTCCCCGCCCGCTAATTGGCGCTATCCGCCGGCTTCTTCCTCTTCTTCATCGGCCGGCGGCGGCGGGCCGAAGCTCGGCGGCGGCGGCGCGCCGGGGGCTACCCGGTCGAAGTCGAACTGCCGCGCCCAGGTCGCGTTGGAATCGGGCTCGTTCGGATCGATTTCGCCGCGCGCGATGCCTTCGCGCTTCGCGCGGTCGGCGGTGATATAGTTGCGCACCTGCACATTGCCTTCGTGGCAGGCATATTCGAAGAACTCGTATTCGTTGTCGCGGGTCCATTCGAGCTGCGCGGTCCAGGGCGCGGTGAACACTTCGGGATCGTCATAGGTGATCTCGTAGAGGATCGCGTCGGGGCCCTGCATCGTCAGCCGTTCGCGCGAGCGGGCCTTGGTGCTGGTCGGCGCGGTATTGAACGGCAGCGAGTATTGCGTCGCGATGTTGAGCGGCGCGGCGGCGCGCTTCGAGACGTCTTCCGACACGCTGTCTCCCGACTTGATATTGCTGGTCTCGATCACCAGCGTCTTGCCTTCCCACCAGCCACGCGAATTGCCCATCCAGGCCTCGACTTCGGGTTCCCAGCGGGCCGCAAGCGCGGAAGCCTCGTCGGGATAGAGCTTGACCACCCTTGTGCCGAGCATTTCGAGCACGATCGTGACATAGCCCGGCGCCTGGAAGATCTTGATCCCGTTATTGTAGCGGAAGGGGAACATCGAGGCGGGGAAACCGCGCGACACGCAGCGATCCCAGCTGTCGAAATCGTCGACCCAGTCGAACGTCTGGTTGAGCTGCCAACCGGAGCGGCCGTTTTCCATCTTCCACTGCGCATCCGGCGTCAATGGGGGCAACTTGCCGTCTTTCGGGTCGACAATCATCGAGGTGCGCCATGAATAGGGCGAATTCTGGACCCATTCGGCGAGGCCTTCGGTTCCGCCGACGCTCAGGCCCTGGCCTTCGTTGGAGAAACGGCTGTCCGACCCGCCGGCATTCGCGACCCGCTTGGCGTGTTCCTCGTCGGTGATCCAGACACGCTCGCCATACCCGTCCATCCGCTGGAGCAGGATCGAGGTCTGGGGCAGCTTCTCGATCGGCCAGGTGCCGGTGAAATCCCAGTCGCCCCAGGCAGTCTTGCCCGGGGTATAGTCGGTCGGGGTCGGCGGGAGAACGGTGAGATCGTCGGGCCGCCAGTTCTTGCCGTAGGGGCCGCCATCCCATTCCTGGGCATAGGCTGCCGAAGCCACGGCGGCGGCCACGCCGATCGCCGCAACGGCGGCAGTAAGGCGCGAACGAAAGCTGGAGTTACGGGCCATTTCAGTTCCTCGAATCCGGTTTTGGTTGACTATGTCCGCGATCTTAGACCGCAGCGAGCCCTGCCTGCAACACTATCGCGCACATCGCGACCAGGATCAGCGAGCCGATGGTCCAGAAGGTCGCCCTGATGTCGTGAATCTGGGCGCTGGCATAGGCGAGGAAATGCAGCAAGCGCGAGGCGACATAGCCCCATAGCAGCCATTGCGCGAGGCCGAGCGACGGCCCGGTAAGCACGAAAAGCAGCCCGATGATGCAGAAAAAGGGCAGGTTTTCGAGATGGTTCTGCATGATCCGCCGCCAGCGTTCGACCGCTTCCACGGGCGCGGTCTGGCCGGCATTGGGCTCCGGGTTGAGCGGGGTTTTCCTGAGGTCTTCCGGCGCGCGGAACCCGCCCTTGACGCGCATCATCTGCACCACCGTGATCCAGGCGGCGGAAATCCCCAGCAGCACCATCAGCGCGGCGGCCGCCGCATAGGTCGCAAAGACCGGATTGTCGAAGCTCAGCAGGTCCATGGCTCATCCTCCCCATTAATCGGGAAGGATGCGCCCGAAATGCCGTGCTTGCAATGGGCGGCCCGGCGACCGGTTTCACGCGGTCCGCGACTGGCCTCTATTCGTGCTCGTGCGCATTGCCCCTGCCGGCTCCGGGCACATGGAAGACATGGGTGATGACCCTGCTGCCATCGCCGAGCTTGAGTTCGTAAAGATCGGGCCGGCCATCGGCCGTCCGCCCGATCACCCTGCCCCAGCCGAGCGCGAAATTGCCGATGTCGTCACTGCCGCTGAGGCCCTTGTTCTTGCCCCTCCCCGGAGGCGGACCACCGCCGTCGCCCGAAGACCCGCCCGAGGAATGGGTGTGGCCATAGATTTGTTCGAGCATGTCGTAATCGTGCTGGTTGGGATGCTGGTTGCTTTCGGGGTTGCTGGTGTAGTCCATGCAGGTATCGAGGTTCGGATTGTCGAAATCCTCGTCCTGGTGGGCCAACCCGAAGGCATGGCCGATTTCCTGGCAAGAAACGAGATTCCGCCATGCTGTCGTGTTGTAGGTCGGGGTATTGTAATAGCTGTCGTTGAGCTTGGTCACGCCCTTGGTGATGTGATCTCCCGACAGCCAGATCTGCGCGATGCCCAACCAGCCATTATATCCATAGCTGTCGTTGCAGACCATCACGGTGCCGGTTTCGGCCTTGCAATTCCTGGTGCTGCCCGAGCCCGCGGCCTTGGAGAGACTGAGGACGTTCGAAGCGTTCCAGTCGGCGATCGAAGTGTCGAGCACGCTTTCCCACGGCCCCGAAACATTGTCGACGATGGTGAGCTGCAGCGGAGCGCTCGAAATGCTCCAGTGATATCCGCCCCACCAGTGATCCGCACTCGCGGGGCCGGCGATCATTGCCACCGACGCCGCGAGGCAGGCAAGCTTCAAACGCTTCGTCATAGTTCAGCTCCCGAAATGCATCCGCCCTCTCGGTCTCGCCATGAGTCCAGGCCGGCCAGTGCGATCCAACCGCGATTGCGATTGGCTGGATAACTCAACGGCCCGGCGTTTGCCATCGCGAAAGCTGCGCCGGATCATCCCGTTACACGCGGCCAAAGTCCGGTCACAGGGAGTTCGCGACGGCGGATCAGGCCGAGCACTCGGTTTCCCAGTCGATCGCCGCGAGCCTGATCCGGCGGTCGCGATTATAGATGTCGTCGAGCACCAGCACACCGCCCTCGCCGTCGCCGACTGCGGTGAAATAGGCGATGTAGATCGGGATCGGCCGGGCGAGTTCGACCGTCGTGGTCTCGCCCGAGGCGACGATCGCATCGACTTCGGCACGGGTCTTGACCCCTTCGAGCAGGGTCGCGGCATAGCCGATCGCATCGCCGGTGCGGATGCAGCCATGGCTGTAGGCGCGGACCTCCTCTTCGAACAGGTTCTTGTTCGGCGTGTCGTGCATGTAGACGGTGAAGCGGTTGGGCATGACCAGCTTCATCTGGCCGAGCGCATTGTTCGGACCCGGGCGCTGGCGATAGCTGCCGCCGCCCCAGACATAGCCGCGCGCGCGCGCCGCCGCGGGATTGTTGCGCACCAAAGCGCCCACGCTCTCGCGCACGATGCTCGCCGGGACATTCCACCAGGGGTTGAAGATCACCCCCGTAATGGCCGTATCGAAAACCGGGGTCGGCGTGCTCTTCTTGCCGACGATCACCCGCCAGGTGCCGGCCTTTTCGCCGCCGCGCCAGAGATAGGCCTCGAAGCGGGCGGCGTTGACCAGCACATAATCGTCACCGAGCGAACGCGGCATCCAGCGCCAGCGCTCCATATTGCGGCCGATCGCCGCGCGCCGGTCCGCATCATTTTCCGTCGCATAGGCGGCGCGCAGGATCGCATATTCGTCATCCGCCGGCCGCAGCAGGGCGAAGAAAGTGTCGAGCGTGTCGTTGGCGACCGCCTGCGCCAGCATCGGTTCGAGCGCGATGTCGCGATCGCTGTCGACGATGTTCCACCCGGCCCGCTCGCTCGTGCCGGCATTGCCCAGCAGGTGCATCCGGGCCAGGCGCAGGGCGAGAATCGTCGCTTCGTCCTCGATCCGCTCCCGGTCGCGGGCTTCGACGGCACGGTCGAGCGACGCGGTCGGGATCACCGGCAGCGCGTCCGCAGGCGCCGCCGCCACCCAGCGCTGGAGCGCGGCGATGTCGTTCGATGCCCAGCCCATGCCGGCATCCTGCGCGGAAGCGGCACTTGCACAGAAGAGCAGCGCGAATGTCGCAATTATCGTTCGCTTCACCGCAAAAATTCCTCTTCCTGCCTTGCCCGTGTCCCGATCGGCACAACATCCTTTGCAAATCTGCACGTACGGGATCGCAATGACGAAAATCAATCGACGCCGTTTCATCGGCGGCTCGCTGGCCCTCTCGGCTGGCCTTGTTACACCCACGGCGCTCGCCCTGCCAAGTGTTCCGGCGGCCGCTCCGGCACCGGCCGGCATTGCCGACCGGCCGGCGATCGTTTCACGCGCACTCGCCGCGCTCGACCGCCATGGCCCGGCGATCGCCCAGCGCGATCTGCTCGGCGTGGCGGATTTCTCGGCGCATTCGAAGGAAATGCGCTTCCACCTGGTCGATATCGCTCGGGGCGAAATCCGCAAATCCTACCTCGTCGCGCATGGCCGGGGTTCGGACCCTTCGAACAGCGGGTTTGTCGAGCGCTTCTCCAACCGTCCGGGCTCGAACGCCTCTTCCGAGGGCAGCTATGTCACGGGCGCGATCTATCACGGCAAGCATGGCCGTTCGCGCCGGCTCCACGGGCTCGACCCGCAAAACGACCAGGCGTTCGACCGGGCGATCGTGATCCATGGCGCCAGCTATGTCGATGCCGCCATGGCCGAGCACCAGGGCCGGGTCGGGCGCAGCCTCGGCTGCTTCGCCTTCGAGCGCTGCGAGATCGACGAGGTGCTCGACCAGCTTGGCGAAGGCCGCCTGCTCTACGCGGCGAAATAGCAGCCGCAGCGGCCGGACGCGCCTGAGCCTTCGTTCTATCCGACGCTGATCTTCTTCTTGGCGTCCTTGGTCGCCTTCGGCAGCGTCAGCACCAGGATCCCGTTCTCGTATTTCGCCGAAGCCTCGTCGATGGACACTTCGGCGGGCAAGGCGATGCTTCGCTGGACCGCACCGTAATAGCGCTCCGAATGGATGATCCTGTCGTTTTCTTCATCCGCGTCGTATTGCGAAACCTCGGCGCTGATAGTCAGGACATTGTTGTCGACCGAGATGTCGATCGCGTCCTTGCTGACTCCCGGAATTTCCGCCTGGACGACGAACTTGTCGCCATTTTCCTTCACGTCGAGCTTGATCTTGCCGGGATGCGGCAGCGGATCGCCATGCAGCGGCGCGATCGAATAGCCCAAGGGGAAATCGTGGAACAGCTCGTCGAAGAGACTGCGACGAGCGGGTGGTTTAGCCATTTGCCTTCTCCTGCCTTCAAGCGTTGAACGATGGTAAATTATAGCAAGGATTGAAGGCGACGTCATTGCGATGGCGCAATTTGGACGCTGGACCGCCGCGTGTCCGGTATGGGTGGAAAGCGGACGTTGAACTATTCGCAGATGTGTTCCCGAGGCCCGCCGTCGCTCTCTGCCCGGCGCGCGAACCTGCGTCGCCGGCCTGTCGGTCCGCGACAAGCGCCCGGTGGCGTCGGTCATCAACCGGCGCGGCAACAAAGATAGCCAGATCAGCTGAGGAGCCCCGAGCTCCGGCACAAAAGGCGTCGACTGGCGTTTAGCTTCCGGGCGGATCGTCCGCTCTTGCCGGGACAGCCGGTCATTCCTGTAGGAGATGTGAGTGCGTAAAGTCCCGATTGCTGGCTCGCTGTTGGCGATGCTGCTTGTTCTAACGGGGTGCAACGAACAATCGGCGGCCGGACGCGCCGAATGGAACGATGCCAAGGCGCAGCAATTGCGCGAAGCGATCGGTCGCCGGGCGATACACGCGCTCGACCGGATGCCCTTTCCCGTCGAAGGCGACGCGGACAGCAGCGAGGGCCGCGAAGCCCTGACGCGGAGCGCTCTTTTCTATGCGACGGCCGTCGCGCAGGGAGCGTCCGATCCGACCAAGCTGTATGAAATCTACACCGTCCCGCGGCCTCGGCCCGATCTGCGGCGCGGGCTGGCCAGGGCGCTGGCCGAGGAGAAGGTCAGCGAATGGATCGACAGCCTCGCGCCGAAGGACGAGAACTACCGCAAGCTCTCCAAGGCCTACCTCGCGCTGCGCAAGCCTGGCACCGCGCCCAGCGCCGCCATTCCCAATGTCGTGGAGCCGCTCAATCCCGGCGCCAGCGATCCGCGCGTGCCGGCGATCTCACGCCAGCTGGTCGCCACCGATTATCTCGCGCCCGCCGCAGCCCAGGGCCAGCGCTACAGTCCTGCAATGGTCCGCGCCGTGAAGCGAATGCAGGCCGACTACGGGATCGAGCCCGACGGCGTGATCGGCGAAGATGCGCTTGAAATCCTCAACCTGTCCGATGCCGATCGCGAGCGGGCGCTCGCGGTGGCGATGGAGCGCATGCGCTGGCTCGAGGGGACCCCACCGGCCACCCGGATCGACGTCAACCTCGCCACGGCGCGCCTCACCTATTGGCGCGACGGCAAGGCGATCGACACAAGGAAGGTGGTGGTCGGCAAACCGGAAAACGAGACACCGCAGCTGCAATCGCCGATCTACCGGCTCGTGGCCAATCCCACCTGGACGGTCCCGCGCTCGATCCAGACCAAGGAGATCGCCGGCAAGGGCTCGGCCTATTTTCGCCGCAACAACATGGTGTGGAAGGATGGTTGGATCGTGCAGCAGCCGGGTCCCAGGAATTCGCTGGGGCTGGTCAAGTTCGACATGAAGAACGAGCATCAAATCTATCTGCACGACACGCCCGCAAAGTCGCTGTTCGACGAAGTGCAGCGCCAGCGCAGCCATGGCTGCGTGAGGGTAGAGGATGCGCTTGGCTTCGCCGAGCTGCTGGCGCGCGACGCTGGCGTTCTCGATCAATGGCGCGAGGCGCGGGCCACCGGAAAAGAGAGTTTCGTTGCTCTGCCGCACGAAATCCCGGTCAGGATGTTCTACCAGACCGTGTTGTTCGATGAGGCGAACGAGCCCGTGATCCGTGCCGATCCCTATGGCTGGAACGACCGCCTATCCGCCGCGCTCGGCTTTCCGGCGAGCACAAGCCTGCGACTTCGGCCTTCCGCCTCAGACGTTGGTCCTTAGCGCGAGCGATCCTCATGTCGTCAGCCAACCGAGCCATTTCGGCTGCAGGCGCTCGGCCAACATGCAGCAGCGGATGCTTCAGGCTAACCGGGTTTCCGGCAGATTCCTCGCACTGAATCGCCTCTGGCGAGACAAATCAGTCACGTCGCATGGAACTCAAGCGACATTCATTCATTTCGTACGAGGGGCGGAAAGGTCGAACCTAAATGATCACGCAGAATCAGAGCAGGCCTCCAATGCCCAACCGGCATCTGCCGAAGAAGTCGCTGGATCCATCCATGCGGAGGCTGATTCATGGTCGAATCCACCCGATGAAACAGCCCGGATTCTTTGCCAGTCTTCTGGACACCTTTGCAAAGTGACCTCCACCGCCGAAGAGACGAAGGCCTAGGCGGGAACGGAGATCGCAGAGGATCCGCTCCTTGGGTCGCGATGGGTCGTTAGCCGACCGGCAGCTATGGGTCGTCAGCGGCCATTCGATTTTCCTACATCGCCGCTTTGTGGAACAAGGCGGCGATGCCTGTTCGCCTTTCCCATGATCGCTCCCCGGAGATTGGGTCATTTTGTTCCACGAGCGGGCAAGGATATTTTAATTTCCCGAGACAGGGCAAGTGTCACTCTCGACCCCTTACACCCTTGGAAAACTGGCATTATTCGACCCGGACAGAGAGGGTGACAGCTGTCACTTGTGTCACCCTAGAGCACCCGCCAGACCCACAATTTGATCGAACTGGCATAGCGCGCGCCGGCGCAGATGAAGATCGAGCGGTTGAGCCATTCGTAGGGCCCGTTGGGGGCAATGAATTCGGGCACGGTGCGGAAATAGTATTCCGACGGGTCGACCTCCTCGCCCGCCACCAGCCGCGCCATCACTTCAGGCGGGCCATGGCGCAGCCCCCTGTTGCGGATCTGGATCAGCGCGCCGTCGTCGGTCTCGATCGCATAGATCGCATCGGCGACCGTCACCCCGTCATGCCTTGTCACCTGCCAGTCGGCCGAATTGCCCATCAGGTGCCCGCTGATCTTCGGCCCCTTCACATAACCGCCGGCAAGGATCGGGATGATCCGCCGCGTCCCGTCATAGGTCTCACCGATCTGGCGCGGCGTTTCGAGCTCGCCGCCGGCCTCGTATACGAACTCGAGTTCGGGCTTGATCATTCGCGCTTCTCCCGTTTTGATCTCTGGCATAGAGCTTGGAACAACCCTAGCGTAACAGGCAAGCGAATCGC
>NZ_DBNHSF010000096.1:0-7956 GCF_057143545.1 Candidatus Andeanibacterium sp. | reverse complement strand
TACCAGCACATCGTCGATCACTGGGATCTCGACCATCCCTTCCCGCGCATCCTCGCGGACCTCCAGCAGGCTCCCGACCCGAGCGAGGGCAGTTGGATCAACCCCGATATCGCCCGGACAAGAACCTACAAGGTGCTGACCGGCATTCCGGGCAAGACCGGAATCGTCTACACGCTCGACCGGGAAACCGGCGAATTCCTGTGGGCGCGGCCGACCGTGTTCCAGAACGTCGTTGCGAATATCGACGGGGCGAGCGGCGCCGTGACCGTGAACCCGGAAACAACTTTCGACCAGTTCGGTGTCTCGAAGCTGGTTTGCCCCTCGGCTTCGGGCGGCGCGAACTACATGGCGGGCGCCTATAGCCCCCTCACCCGCTCGCTTTACATGCCATTGCTCAATACCTGCGTGAACCTCTCGGCGGTGGAGCCGGCCAATGACGCTACTCCCGGCTACAGCATTGCCGGACGGCAATTCATTCCCGAATCCGCCGAAAAGCTACTCGGCGTGATCCATGCGGTGAATGCCGTGACCGGCAAGACAAACTGGACATTCCCGACCCGCGCCGGGGCGCAATCGCTGATCGCCACCGGCGGCGGGCTGGTGTTCGCAGGCGACGCCGATGGCTGGTTCCGCGCGCTCGACCAGGTCAGCGGCAAGGTCTTGTGGCAGATCAATCTCGGCTCGTCGGTCACCGGCTACCCCGCGACCTTCGCAGTGGACGGCCACCAATATGTCGCGGTGTCGACCGGGCGCTGGCTCAATGACGTCTATACGCCCGAGTTGGTCCACGGGACGCAGAACACGCTGTTCGTCTTTGCCCTGCCCGAAGCCGGCATCGGCCATCCGGGACCCTATGTCGAGCCGATCGAGCGCGAGAACTTCAATGCGGCCGATCCCAACCAGCAGGATGTAGCCGGGCCGACCCGCAAGGCCGGCCAGGGCGTCTATTCACTCGCACAGGCCGCCGCGGGCAAGGCGTTCTACTCGGCGCAATGCGCGGCCTGCCATGGCGTGGATTTCAACCCCGCACCCGGATCGCCGCCGGTTGCCGGTGCCGCTTTCATGACCAATTGGCGCGGCAAGAATCTCGCCGACCTCTATTCGCTGGTCAGCCTGACAATGCCGCCTGGAGCGGGTGGGGCCTTGAGCGAAGAACAATATCGCGCACTCATCGCCTACCTGCTCGAAGCGAACGGGTTCGGGCCGGGTGATGAGCTTCCCGCCGATCTTGCCGGGCTGCGCGCTATCGCGATCGAGGATTAGCTGCGCGGCTTCCAGGTTAGGACCCGCCAGCCATAGATGCCCAGTCCCACGATGATTCCGCCGATCACCAACGCGTTGAGCAGCCATTGCGCCTGCTCGAAATAGCCCGCCAGCCATTCGCCGCCCTTGACCAGCAGCAGGTTCCAGATCGCCGCCCCGGAGAACGTATAGGCGAGGAATTTCCAGTGGCTCATATGGGCGAGACCTGCCGGAAGCGAAATTATCGTCCGCAATAATGGCGAAAAGCGCAGGCCGAACACCACCCATTGGCCATGGCGGCGGAAGAAGGCGCTGGCGCGTTCGATATCATCCCAATCGACTGTCAACCAACGGCCCCAGCGATCGACCAGCGGCTGCAATCGCTGGTAGCCCCATTTGTCGCCCGCCAGGAACCAGGCGTAATTGCCGGCAGTGCTGCCCAGCGTTCCGGCCAGCATCAGCGGCCAGAATTCGAGCGTGCCCCTGGCCACGGCAACCCCGCCCAGCCCCATGATAAGTTCCGACGGGATCGGCGGAAACAGGTTTTCGAGCACCATCAACGCGGCAATGCCCCAATAGCCGCCCTGTTCGATCATCCAGATAATGAATTCGACCATTGGATGATCAACGCGTCAACGCGCCGGGAGTCTCGCTTCGATCGCATCCCAGATTGCACCTGCCGTATCGGTGCCGTTGAAGGCGTCCATCACGACGATCCCGGTCGGCGAGGTGACGTTTATCTCGGTCAGGTACTTGCCGCCGATCACATCGATCCCGACGAAGATCAGCCCCAGCTCCTTGAGCCTCGGCCCGAGCGCGGCGCAGATCTCTTCCTCGCGCGGCGTGAGTGTCGTGGCTTCGGCCGAGCCGCCCTGGACGAGGTTGGAGCGGAATTCGCCCTTGGCCGGCCTGCGATTGATGGCTCCAGCGACCACGCCATCGACCAGCACGATGCGCTTGTCGCCTTCGGCCACCTCGGGCAGGAACGGCTGGACCATATGCGGTTCGGGCCAGGTCTGATTGAACACTTCGACCAGCGCCGAGAGATTCTCGCCGTTCTCGGGCACGCGAAAGATCGCCTTGCCGCCATTGCCGTGGATCGGCTTCACCACCACGGCTCCGTGTTTCTTCTGGAACTCACGTATCTCCGGAACGCTGCGTGTTACCAAGGTCGGCGGCATGAATTTCCGGAAATCGAGAACGAAGACCTTTTCCGGGGCATTGCGCACGCTCGCCGGATTGTTGACCACCAGCGTTTCGTGCTCGATCCGCTCGAGCAGATGGGTGGCAGTGATGTATCCCATGTGAAAGGGCGGATCCTGCCGCATCAGTACCACATCCACATCCCGGCCAAGGTCGAGCCGCCGAGCCTCGCCCTTGCTGAAATAGTCGCCTGCGACGGCCCGCACCGTCACCGGGCTGGCATGCGCAAACAGATGGTCATCTTCGCCGAGTGTCAGCGAACCGACATCGTAATGGAACAGTTCGTACCCCCGCGCCTGCGCGGCCATCATCAGCGCAAAGGAGGAATCCCCCGCGATGTTGATGCTTTCGAGTGGGTCCATCTGGACCGCGACGCGCAAGGCCATATCTCTCCCCTAGGGCTGCCAGGCATTGACGATGTGGCGCGGGAAGTGGCCCGGCGCAAGCAGGAGCACGTCGATCCGCGGATTATCCCTGGCGCGCAGGTAGCGGTGTCCAACGGCCTCTACCGCCGCCGCGACCCGCTTCAGCCGGTATTCGTCGATCGCGGTATCGAGATCCTTGGCGGTCCGGCGGTATTTCACTTCGATGAAGGCGACCGTCCGGCCACGCCGGGCAACAAGGTCGATTTCGCCAAGCGGCGTCTTGACCCTGCGATCGAGCACCCACCAGAAATGAAGATTGAGCCATAGCGCCGCGCGAATCTCGGCAATCCGCCCCAGCCTTTCGCGTTCGGCCCGGCTCATTGCGACTTCAGCGCCAGGGCGCGGGCGTAAAGCGTCTTGCGGTCCAATCCGGTTGCATTCGCGACCTTGCCCGCCGCCTGCGAAGGGCTGAGGCTTTCGAGCGCCTCAAGCAGCAGGGTGTCGGCATCGAACTCGCCCGCCAGCTCCGCCGGAGGGCCAACCAAAAGGACGATTTCACCCTTTGGCGGGTGCGCCGAGTAGTGCCCGATCAGTGCTTGCGGCGTTCCGGTCCGGCATTCCTCGTGCAGCTTGGTCAGTTCTCGCGCGACCGACACCGACCGGCCGGGCAGGATTTCCGCGATGGCCTCAAGCGATTTCGCCAGCCTCGGCCCGGTCTCGTAAAACACCAGCGTTGCCGGGACATGCGACAGTTCCGCCAGAATGTCCCGTCGCGCCTTGTCCTTGTGCGGCAGGAACCCGGCAAACAGGAAGCGGTCGCTCGGCAGGCCCGAAAGCGTCAGCGCGACGATTGCCGCACTGGGCCCGGGAATGCTGGTGATCGCAATCCCCGCCGCCTTCGCATCCTGCACCAGGCGATAGCCGGGATCGGAAATCAGCGGCGTTCCCGCGTCGCTTACCAGGGCGACCGCCTGGCTGCGCATCGCCTCGACCAGCTTCGCGCGCACCGCTGCGCCGCTATGATCGGTGTAACGCCACAGGGGTTTGCGGATGCCGAAATGGGCGAGCAGCTTTCCGGTCACCCTGCTATCCTCACAGGCTATCGCATCCGCGCGCCGCAGGATCTCGACAGCGCGCAAAGTGATGTCGCCGAGATTGCCAATCGGCGTGGCGACAATATACAGGCCCGGAGTCAGGCGCTGTTCAAGAGGCGTTTCCGACATGGACGCGTTGTGAACAGGATTGAGGGGAGCGGCAAGATGCTGGGTGGCAGGATTTCCAGGCGCAAGGCGCTCGCGATCGGCCTGACGATGATCGTCGCCGCGTGCCAGGCCACGCCGCGCGTCGAAACCATCCCGACGCCGACCCCGACTCCTTCCACATCGACCCTGCCCACCGACCCGGACCGCCACCGCATCGCCCTGCTGGTGCCGCTCTCCGGCACCAACGCGGAGGTGGGTCAGGCGATCGCCAATGCCACCACCATGGCGCTGCTCGACACCAACGCCGAGAATCTGAGAATCACCACCTATGACACCGCGTCCGGCGCTGGCGCCGCCGCGGCCCAGGCGATCGCCGATGGAAACAAGCTGATTCTCGGCCCCCTGCTGGGCGGAAACGTCGCGGCGGTCGTGTCGCAGGCGCGAACGGCCAGGGTTCCCCTGATCAGCTTTTCGAACGACAGTTCGGTCGCCAATGACGACGTCTTCGTGATGGGGGTGAGTCCCGACCAGTCGATCACCCGCACCGTCAACTATGCGACAACGCTTGGTTCAAGCCGGTTTGCGATCCTGGTGCCCAATGGCGAATATGGCGAGCGGGCCGAATATGCCTTCAATTACGCGGTGACGGGCAATCGCGGCACGATTGTCGCCCGTGAAACCTATGATCGTGGCAATACATCGATCGTGAGCGCCGCCCAACGCCTGCGCGAACGCGGGGGCTTTGATACGCTGCTTATCGCTGAAGGACCGCGCCTTGCGATCCAGGCGGCCGGCGCGGTGCGGCCTTCCGGCGCGCTGTCGCCCCTGCTGCTGGGCACCGAGTTGTGGAGCGGTGAGGCCAGCGTCCCGGCCAGCGCTGCCTTGCGCGGCGCCCTGTTCGCGTCGGTTTCCGACTCCCGCTTTGCCCAGTTCTCCAACAGCTATCGTTCGCGCTTCGGAAGCAATCCGCACCGGATCGCGACGCTGGGCTACGACGCAGTCCTGCTGACCTTGCGCATCGCCCAGAACTGGCAGCCTGGCGACAATTTCCCGGTCGCGCGGGTCCGCGATTCAGGCGGTTTCATCGGCCTCGACGGACCTTTTCGGTTCCGGCGGGACGGTGTCGTCGAACGCGCGATGGAGGTCCGCCGGGTCGGCAATGGCAGTATCGATATCGTCGATGCCGCTCCGGCCAGTTTCGCCGACTGAAGATAATTCCGGCCCACAACTTGTAGCGGCACGATTCCGCGCCTTATAGCCGATCCATGGCAGACGACCTTTTCGATGGCGGACCCCAGTCCGGCGGCATCTATGACGCTTCCTCGATCGAAGTACTCGAAGGGCTCGAACCCGTTCGCCGGCGCCCCGGCATGTATATCGGGGGCACCGACGAGCGGGCGCTGCACCACCTTGCCGCCGAAGTGCTCGACAATGCGATGGACGAGGCCGTTGCCGGCCACGCCAACCGGATCGAGGTTGCGCTGGAAGAAGGCAACCGCCTGACCATCAGCGACAATGGCCGCGGGATGCCGGTCGACGAACATCCGAAATTCCCGGGCATGTCGTCGCTCGAAGTGATCATGTCGAAGCTCCATTCGGGCGGGAAATTCTCGGGCAAGGCCTATGCGACCTCCGGCGGGTTGCACGGGGTCGGCGTGAGCGTGGTCAATGCGCTTTCAAGTCACACACGGGTCGAAGTCGCGCGCGACAGGCAGCTGTTCGCGCAGGAGTTTTCGCGCGGCATCACCCAGGGGCCGCTGCAGAAGCTCGGACCCACGCCCAACCGCCGCGGGACCACCGTCAGCTTCACGCCGGATCCCGAGATTTTCGGCGACCAGAAGTTCAAGCCACAACGCCTGTTCAAACTGGCGCGCTCGAAGGCCTATCTCTTCGCCGGGGTGGAGATCCGCTGGAAATGCGCGCCTTCGCTCGCCAGCGAAGACGTGCCGCAGGAAGCCGTTTTTCAGTTTCCCGGCGGGCTGGCCGACCACCTCGCCGAACAGGTCGGGACACGCGAATGCGTCACCGCGCAGTTCTTCACCGGGCGGCAGGATTTCCCGGCCAATGAGGCGGGCGAGCAAATGGGCCGGGTCGAATGGGCAGTCGCCTGGCCGCTTTATTCCGACGGCGCCTACAGCTGGTATTGCAACACCGTGCCGACGCCCGACGGGGGAACACATGAACAGGGCCTGCGCGCGGCGCTGACCAAGGGTATCCGCGCCTTCGGCGAGCTGGTCGGTCAAAAGAAGGCCAGGGACATTTCCGCCGACGATATCGTCTCAGGCAGCGAAGTGATGGTCTCGGTCTTCATCCGCGATCCGCAGTTCCAGAGCCAGACCAAGGACCGGCTCACCTCGCCCGAGGCCGCGCGGCTGGTCGAGAACGCCATCCGCGACCATTTCGACCATTTCCTGACCGACAATATGGAGCGCGGCAAGGCGCTGCTCGGCCAGGTCATGGAGCGGATGGACGAGCGCCTACGGCGCAAGGCCGAACGCGAGATCAAGCGCAAGACCGCCACCAATGCGCGGAAGCTGCGCCTGCCGGGCAAACTCACCGATTGCTCGGGCGAAGGCGACGGCGAGACCGAAATCTTCATCGTCGAAGGCGATTCGGCCGGCGGCAGCGCCAAGCAGGCGCGCGACCGCAAGACCCAGGCGATCCTCCCGATCCGCGGCAAGATCCTCAATGTCGCGTCCGCCACCACCGACAAGATCCGCGCCAACCAGGAGATCGCCGACCTGGTGCTCGCGCTCGGCTGCGGGACTCGCAAGGATTGTGACGCCGAAAACCTCAGATACGACCGCGTGATCATCATGACCGATGCCGATGTCGATGGTGCGCATATTGCCACCTTGTTGATGACGTTCTTCTTCCAGGAAATGCCCGACCTTGTGCGCAAGGGGCATTTGTTCCTCGCCCAGCCCCCGCTCTATCGCCTGACCGCCAACAAGGAGAGCGCCTATGCCCGCGACGAGGCGCATCGGCGCGAATTGGAAGAGACGCTGTTCAAGGGCAAGAAGGTCGAAATCTCTCGCTTCAAGGGCCTCGGCGAGATGAACCCCGGCCAGCTGCGCGAAACCACGATGGACCCGGCCAGGCGCAACCTCATCCGCATCACCCTGCCGACCGAGCACGAGCAACGCTATGCGGTGAAGGAACTGGTCGACCAGCTGATGGGCCGCAATCCCGAACATCGCTTCAATTTCATCCAGAACAACGCCGGGGAGTTTGATCGGGATTTGATCGATGCTTAATTCGTCTAAGCTGGGATCAGCACCGCGCTAGCGGATTAACTAAAGGCGACGGCCGAGAAATGATGCGCCGGGAACCGGATTAAACGAGATCGGCTCTGCCGTGACGAACCCCAAGGCGTCATACAACCTGCGGGCGGAGACCGACTTTTCCTGCACGTCGAGCCTCATTTCGGCATATCCGAACTTACGAGCCTCGGCGATCAATTGCTCGGCAAGCAGGCGGCCCAAATTCCTGCCACGCGCGTGAGGCCTAACGTATAGTCGCTTCATTTCGCAAATGTCTGCGCTAACTTCCCGGAGTGCTATACATCCCTCGATTTCTCCGTTCCGATCCGCAAGCAGTACGCATCCTTTGGGCGCCGCATATATGCCTGGCAAATTCGCGAACTCCGCGTCGTTTCCCTGATAATCGAGATTCACTGGAGAATGTGCGATAAACTCCTGCCAGATGCTCAGCACTGAAGCCATATCCTCTGGAAATTTCGCGTGCCGGATGGTGGTCATGGCGAGGTCATTTGCCCAATATTTTGGCAGCAATTTGGCACCGCCGTCCGGCTCTGGAACGTCCGCAATTGGGCCGATAGCAGGCTATCCGGCATTCACCTCCGAAGTACTTATGCCCTCACCGCCTCCACCACGCTGACCGCCGATGCGGTCGGCACAACCCGGGTTACCTTGAAGCCGTTC
>NZ_DBNHSF010000095.1:0-19514 GCF_057143545.1 Candidatus Andeanibacterium sp. | reverse complement strand
CCGTCGTAATCCGCGCCGATCGAGGTCGAGCGTGCGGGAGCGGAAGCGGTGATCCGCAGCGCTTCGGCCGATTGGCTCAGCGAACCGATCTCGTCGGCTTCGTCCTCGTCGTCCGGCAGCACGCGCTGGAGCGACTGGATCAGCGATTCCTGCAGGTCCTTGGGCTTGATCGTCTGTTCGGCGATTTCGCGCAGCGCGACCACCGGGTTCTTGTCGCGGTCGCGATCGATCGTGAGTTCGCCCCCGCCGGAAATCTCGCGCGCGCGCTGGGCGGCCAGCAGCACGAGATCGAAACGGTTAGGAACTTTGTCGACGCAATCTTCAACGGTAACGCGCGCCATGGGCACTCCGGTCGGTTAGGGCTTACAGGAAGGCGCCGCAGATAGGTTTCCGTCCGGCCAAAGTCAAGGAAATGCGCGATGCCACCTTGCGGTGGTGCCCGGCCTGTGCTGTCACGCCCGGGCCATGCTCGATACGCCGCACGATGCCGCGGAGGCCGGGGAATTCCGTTCTCCCGGGCCCCTCACGGTGGAATTGCCCGAGGGGAAATTGACCCTTGTGGCGGACGGGCAGGATCGCCTCGCCGCCGTGCTCGACCTGATCGAGGGCGCGCGGCTGCGGCTGCGGCTGTTCTATTATGCCTTTGCCAAGGACCGTGCCGGCACGCTGGTGCGCGATGCGCTGGCCGCCGCGGCAGGCCGCGGGGTCGCGGCCACGCTGATCGTCGACGATTTCGCGGCCATCGCGGATGAGCGGTTCCTTGCTCCCTTCACCGATGCCGGGGGCAAGGTGCTGCGCTTCAGCCATCGCTGGAACGTGCGCTACCTGATCCGCAACCACCAGAAGATGCTGATCGCCGACGATCGCGCCGCGCTGGTCGGCGGATTCAACATCGAGGACGCCTATTTCTCCCCGCCGCAGGAGAATGGCTGGAACGATCTTGGCGCGGCGATCGAGGGCGAGGGCGTCGCCGCCATGGTGCGCTGGTTCGACATGCTCGAAGGCTGGATCGAGAACGAAGGCTCGCATTTTCGCACGATCTGGCGGCTGGTGCGCGATTGGGACCCGGGCGAAGGGCGGGTGCGGCTGCTGGTCGGCGGGCCGACGCGGGGGCTCAGCTCGTGGGCGCGCAGCGTCCTGCGCGATATCGATTGCGGCCATGAGCTCGACATGATGATGGCCTATTTCACTCCGCGCGGGGGGATCGTGCGGCGGATCGCCCGGCTGGCGGCGCGGGGGCGGGCGCGGCTGGTCCTTGCCGGCAAGACCGACAATTTCGCGACCATCCCGGCGAGCCGGTCGATCTATTGGCGGCTGCTGCGCTGCGGGGCCGAGATCGGCGAGTTCCGGCCCTGCCGGCTCCACGCCAAGCTCGTCGTGATCGACGATGTCACCTATCTCGGCTCGGCCAATTTCGACATGCGCAGCCTCTATCTCAATCTCGAGGTGATGCTGCGGATCGAGGATGCCGGGCTGGCCGCGCGGATGCGCGAATACATCGCCTACCACATGGATCATTCCGAACGGATCACGCCCGAACTTCACCGCTCGCGCAGCGGTTTCCTCGCGCGGATCGGCCGCAAGCTCGCCTGGTTCCTCGTCGCGGTGGCCGATTATGCGCTGACCCGCAGGCTCAATCTCCCGCCGCTGCCGAGGCGTTGACCACTCGGCCCGGGCGGCCTCGCCGCCGGCAAGGGTGACACAAGTGACAGGTGTCACCCTCGGCGTCACCCGGCGGGAAGCGAGGATTTGCACGGGGTTGGGGCGCCTAGGGTGACACATCCATGCTCGCGGGAAAATATAATCTTCTTTCCCCCACACGACAGGAAATGTCGCGATCGCATGGGATCTTGGGGCGGGGGAGCGGACCATCCGTGGGAGTATGCACGAGGGGAGGGAGTGTAGGAAAGCGCAGAGGCCGCGACGCACTCGTGCCTTGTCTCCCACCCCCTATTCGTAATCCCCCCAGCTCCCGGGCGCGAGGTCGCTGAACTTGGTGAATTCGCTCTGGAAATGGAGATAGACGTTCCCGGTCGCACCGTGCCGCTGTTTCGAAACCATCAGGGTCGCCCGGTTCACCAGCTCCAGGTGCTCCGCCATCCACTTGTCGTATTTGTCGATGGCATCGGCGGAACTGCCTTCTTTCGGTTCGTCGGGCCGCTTGGCGTCGTGATAATATTCCTCGCGGAAAATGAACCACACCATGTCGGCGTCCTGCTCGATCGAGCCGGATTCGCGCAGGTCGGAGAGCTGGGGCCGCTTGTCCTCGCGGCTCTCGACCTGGCGCGACAGCTGCGAGAGCGCGATCACCGGGACGTTGAGCTCCTTCGCGAGCGTCTTGAGGCCACGGCTGATTTCGGAGATCTCGTTAACCCGGTTGTCCGAATTGCGGCTGGTTCCCTGCATCAGCTGGAGATAGTCGACGATGATCAGGCCGACATCGTAGCGCCGCTTGAGCCGCCGCGCCCTTGTCCGCAGCGCCGCGATCGAAAGGGCCGGCGTGTCGTCGATATAGAGCGGCAGCTCGTTGAGCCGCTGCGCGGCGAAGGACAGTTTCTGGAACTGGTCGCGGGTGATCCTGCCCTTGCGCAGCAGCTCGCTCGACACTTCGGACTGTTCGGCGAGGATGCGCGTGGCCAGCTGGTCGGCCGACATTTCGAGGCTGAAAAAGGCGACCGGCGCGCCGATCGACTTGGTTATGCCGTCGGCCTTGTCGCGCATGAAGCGGTCGGCGCAATTGAACGCGATATTGGTCGCGAGCGAGGTCTTGCCCATGCCGGGACGCCCGGCAAGGATGACAAGGTCGGAATCGTGCAGCCCGCCGACCTTCTCGTTGAGCGCGGTCAGGCCCGTCGTCTTGCCCGACACATGCCCGCCCGAATTGAGCGCGGTTTCGATCAGGCCCAGCGCGGTGTTGGTGGCGGACCTGAAGCTCTGCGCCTCGCTCACCGTCGAAGCGCCTTCGGCAACCTTGTAGAGCGCGGCCTCGGCATTCTCGACCTGTTCGAGCGGGGCAACGTCGACCGATGTGTCGAGCGCTTCCTCGACAAGGTTCCTGCCGACCGCGACCAGCTCTCGCAGCAGCGCCAGGTCGTATATCTGGGCGGCGATCTCGCGCGGCGCGAGCAGGCCCTGCCCCTCGCCGGTCAGCCGGGCAAGATAGGACAGCCCGCCCAGTTCCTTGAGCGCTTCGTCGGCCTCGAAATAGGGCTTGAGCGTCACCGGGGTGACCACGGCATTGCGATCGAGCAGGGTCAGGATCCGCTCGTAAACCCGCTGGTGGACCGGTTCGAAGAAATGTTCGGGCCGCAATTGCGTCGGCAATTCCTCGATCACGCGATTGTCGACCAGGACCGCGCCGATGAAGGCGGCCTCGGCCTCGATATTCGCGGGCAGCGCCCGGGCAGGCGTTTCGGGCTTGGGGCGGATCAGCAGGGCTTCGTCAGGCATCCGCCCTCATTGCGCTCGCGCCCGACCCGGCGCAAGCGGGCGCTGGCGACTAATTTCAACCGCGGCTTGTGGATATCGGGGATGGAATGCCCCACTTGCGATTTTCGCTGCAAGTGCGAAACGATCCTCCGCCATGTCCGACCATCGCATCGCCCATATCGAGCTCGACGACGCCACGATCCTGTGGCGCAACGCCGATATCGAGCAGGAGCGCAAGGTCGCGATCTTCGACCTCATCGAGGAAAACCGTTTCGAGCCCTTGCGCGCATCGGCCGCCGGTTACTCCGGCCCCTGGCGACTCAGGCTGTCGGTGTCCGACGGCCGGCTGGCGATGGAAATCGGCGACACCGCGGGCAGGGACGTCGAAAAGCTGCTGCTTGGCCTGGCCCGCTTCCGCCGCCCGGTGCGGGAATATTTCGCGATCTGCGATTCCTATTACCAGGCGATCCGCAAGGCCAGCGCGCGCGAGATCGAAACGATCGACATGGCCCGGCGGGCGATTCACGATCAGTCGGCCCGGTTGCTGCTCGAGCGGCTCGACGGCAAGATCGCAACCGATTTCGCCACTGCAAGGCGGCTCTTTACGCTGATCTGCGTGCTGCATATCAAGGCCTAGAGAGAGGGTCCGCAGCAATCATGGGCAGGAAGAAGGCGATTTCGAACCGCTGGCGCGCCGCCGGTGCGCTGGTGCTCCTCGTGCTGGCCCTGCTGGGCTATCTCTGGTGGAGCTTCGCACATTGGACCCCGGAACGCGGCAAATGGCCGCAGCAGGGGATCCTCGTCGGAGCGGGCGATGTTCCCGCGCAATCGGAAGCGGTCGATTTCGTCGCGTTCGAGGCCATCGGCGCGCGCTTCGCCTATCTCGAAGCCAGCCGCGGCGCGGATGGGCGCGACCTGGCCTATTCGCGCAACCTGGCGGCCATTCGCGAGACCGGATTGAAATACGGTGCGCTCCACGCATTCGATCCCTGCGTTCCGGCCGATATGCAGGCGGCGAATTTCGTTACCGTCGTTCCCCGCGATCCGGCCTTCCTGCCGCCGGCGGTGGAGCTCGACCTCGCGGGCGACGGCTGCGAAGGGATGGTCAATGACGCACAAGTCGAAAGCGAGTTGACGACATTCCTCAACCAGATCGAAGGCCATGCCGGCAAGCCGGCCCTGCTGAAAATATCGGACCGCTTCGAAGAGCGTTATCACCTTGCGGCAAGGATCGAGCGCGACCTCTGGCTGTCGCGCGAATATTTCCAGCCGGACTATGCCGGGCGGCCTTGGACCTTGTGGACGGCGAATTCCGGTCTACACTCTGCCGCGAGCGCCATCCCGGTCCGCTGGGTCGTGGTGCAGGAGTAGGGCAAGCCCGATGAGCGATGATTCCGACCGCGACGAGCTGGTTGTTGCCGCCATGAAGGCGCTCGAGAATTCCTACTCGCCCTATTCGGGCTTCCGGGTTGGCGCCGCCCTGCGCTTTGCCGACGGGACGATCGTCACCGGGACCAATGTCGAGAATGCCAGTTACGGCCTGTCCCTTTGTGCGGAGACGGTGGCGGTCGCCAAGGCGATGGCGGAAGGCCATCGCGGCGGATTGGAAGCGATGGCCGTGATTTCGGATGCGCTCGAGCCGGTTTCGCCCTGCGGGCGCTGCCGCCAGTTGATCAACGAGCTGGCCGAACTCGGTGGCACGGATCCGGTCATCTGGTGCGCCAGCGAAACCAATGTCGTCCAGCGCAAGCTTTCGGACCTATTGCCCGATGCGTTCGGGCCGGGAGCACTGATTCGCTAGGCTCCGACGGACCGTTGCGGCGAGAGAGTCCTGGTAGTAACTCGAATTCGACAACAGCTTTCGGGAAGAGGATCACAACCATGAACAAGTTTACCCGCATTTCGGCGATCGCGCTGGCCGGCGCGGCGCTCTACGCCAGCCCGGCCTATGCGTCGGACGTCGTCGGCACATGGAATCTCACCGCGGCAACGCAGATGGGCGAGTTCAAGTCCAGCCTCACCGTGTCCGAGACCGATGGCGGCTACACGGTCGAAATGGAAGACGTGCCGCCGGAAGGCGGTGGCGCGGCCGGCGGGCCGCCGATGGAATTCGATAGCAGCATTTCCGATGTCGCGGTCGAAGGCAACAAGCTGACCTTCAAGCGCGCGCTTTCGAATCCGCAATTCTCGATGGTGCTGAGCTATACGCTCGACGCCGCAGGGGATGCGATTTCGGGCTCGGCCAATTCCGATTTCGGCCCGACCCCGATCACCGGAACCCGGGCGGAATAAGGCAGGTACTTGGGCGGACGTCCGGTCCGCCCGCTACCCTTCGAGCCATTCGACCAGCGCGGCAAGGCAATCGCGCGCCAGCAATTTGCAGCGCTCGGGGCTCCAGCCCTGCGCCGGGTCGGGCATGTCGGCGTGATCCTTGAACGGCATTTCGAGCGTCATGGCGCAGGCGCCGAAGCGCTCGGCGACCTGGTTGGTCGACATCGACATATTGGCCTGGCCGGGCCGCGCCACCGGATAGCCCTTGGCGGTCTGGAAATCGGGCGTCCGGCGATCGAGGATCGCGCGATAGCGGTGGTAGGCCGCACCCTGTTCGTCGGTCCATGACGGGATGCCCTCGAAACCCGCGATGAAGACATGCGGAATCGCCTCGTCGCCATGGACGTCGATCGCGAAGTCGACCCCGCTTTCGTCCATCGCATTGCGGATTGCCAGCACCTCGGGTGAATCGACTTCGGTCGGCGCGTGCCATTCGCGATTGAGATTGACGCCGATCGCATTGGTCCGCAGATGGCCGCGGCGCGAACCGTCGGGGTTGCAATTGGGCACGATGTGCAGGCGGCATTTGCGGCGCAAGGCCTTGGCCACCGGGTCGGCGGGATCCGTGAGGCATTCGAGCGCGCCCTCCATCCACCATTCGGCCATGGTCTCGCCGGGATGCTGGCGGGCATAGAGCCAGACCTGGGCCGGGCCGTCGCCCAGTTCGAGGCAGTCGAGCGGCTGGCCATCGAGCGTGGTGCCCAGCCGGCGATAGCTCACGCCTTCGCAGGCGGCGGCCTCCGAGACCAGGTCGTGATGCCGTTCCATCGGATAGGGCGCGAAATAGGCGAACCAGGCCAGCCCGCTCGCAAGCGTGTGGCGGATGGTCAGCGTGCCGCCTTCTTCCGCCTTGTCGAACGACGAAGCGGCGCGGCCCCAATATTCGCGGTCTTCGGAAACGCAGGCGTTGTAGTCGGTCCACCCGGCCGGATAGGCGGACTCATTGAGGCCGGTGAGTTTGAGGACCAGTTGCGTTCCCGCGTCACCCGCGACCCGGAAATGGAACCACTGGGCGAATTCGGACTGGTTGTCCTTGCGGATCGCCAGCTTCGCGCTTGCGCCGTCGACCGAGAGCACTTCCACGTTGCCGCTGTCGAACGCGGCGTCGATCTCGATGGGATTGCTGCTCACGGGATGCGGACCGTCTCGCCATTGTTGCCGGGGAAGTCGAGGAACAAGGCTTCGGCCATTTTCGGTGCGCCGAGCTGGGTCTGGGCCAGCGGCGAATCCGCCCTGACCGTGAAGCTCGCGCGGCCTTCCCAGATCGTCGCGTTGGTGGCACGCTCGCGGATCATGACCCCGAGCTCGGTCGTTACCTGTTCGGGCGGGGGGCCGGACAGGTCGATGCCGACCCCGAGCCCGACGCCCGAGCCGTAGCTGCCGGTCGATCCGCCGACGCCCACACTGACCGGTCCGCCTTCGCGTCCGGGTTCGAACAGGGTGCGCTCGAGCCTGACCAGCGCCACCTGGTCGCCCGATCCGGCGGCAACCTCCTCGTAACCGAGCCTGACAAGTTCGCGCGCCACGGCCCGCTCGTAGGCCCGCAGTTCGAGCGATTCCGGATCGTGTCCGGGCGCCGCTTCGACGGCGATCGTACCCATGGCCAGGCGATCGAGCGCGGCGGGCTGGTGGAAGCGGGTGACTTCGACCGGCCCGATCGGCGCCATGCAGGCGACCAGGCCTGCGGCAAGGCACAGCATCAGGCCGGCGCGAATGGATTTCATTATTCCTGGCTCCTCTGTTCCCAGCCTAACCGCTGGGGCGGCCGGGCGCTACTTCGTTCTGGCCTGTTAGCCGGGGATATTGGGCGGGAATTAACCACTCGCTTGCGCAAAACTGCTAGCAGGCGGCGCATGACGGGAAAGGTTCCAGTATTGGTGACCGGCGGGGCGGGCTATATCGGGAGCCACGCCGTGCTGGCCCTGCTCGACGCCGGATGGGAGGTGTCGGTGATCGACAATCTCGCCACCGGTTTTCGCTTTGCGGTGCCCGACGCAGCCGCGTTTTACGAAGGCGATATCGCCGACGGCGATTTGCTGGCGCGGATCTTCGGCGAGCGCGGGATCGGCGCGATCATGCATTTCGCGGGTTCGATCATCGTGCCCGAAAGCGTCGCGAACCCGCTCAAATATTATCGCAACAACACCGCCAACAGCCGGGCGCTGATCGAAGCCGCGGTCACGGGCGGAGTGCCGCACTTCATCTTCTCCTCGACCGCGGCGACCTACGGCATCCCCGAAGCCTCGCCGGTGAGCGAGGACAGCCCGAAGCTGCCGATCAATCCCTACGGCATGTCCAAGCTGATGACCGAGATCATGCTGGGCGATACCGCCCGGGCGCACCCCCTCAATTACTGCGCGCTGCGCTATTTCAATGTCGCGGGGGCCGATCCCGCGGGGCGCAGCGGGCAATCGACCGAAGGCGCGACGCACCTGATCAAGGTCGCGGTCGAGGCGGCGCTCGGCAAGCGCGACAAGGTCGCGGTGTTCGGGACCGATTACGCCACACCCGACGGCACCGGCGTGCGCGACTATATCCATGTTTCGGACCTTGCCGCCGCCCATGTGCTGGCGCTCGAAGCGCTGATCGCCGAGCCGCGGCGCTCGTTGACCATGAATTGCGGCTATGGCCATGGCTTCTCGGTGTTCGAAGTGCTCGATGCGGTGGACCGGGTGACCAATCGCACGATCGAGCGCGAACTGGCTCCGCGCCGGCCGGGCGATCCCGATTCGCTGGTTGCGGACAATCGCCTGATCAAGGCGACGCTGCCCTGGCTGCCGAGGCACGACAATCTCGACGAGATCATCGCCCATGCGCTGCAATGGGAGCGCAAATTGACCGAGATTCGCGGGGAAGCTTGACTTGGCAGGGCTTCGCCCGTAACGGCGCGCTTCGCAATTTTTCGCGGGAATGCCCGCTGTGAGAGAACGATGAAGATTCGCAATAGTTTGAAGTCGCTCAAGAACCGCCACCGCGATTGCCGCGTCATTCGGCGCCGTGGCCGGACTTACGTGATCAACAAGACCAATCGCCGCTTCAAGGCCCGCCAGGGCTGACTTGATTGTGAATCCCCGCGACGGCGGGGACCTTTTCCCAACGGGGATGCCGCTGCCCAATGCGGCCTGAGGCCCCCGCCTTCGCGGGGGCTCTTTTATGTCCGAAACCATAAAGGCCGTCGTGTTCGATGTCGGGAACGTGCTGTTCCATTGGGATTTGCGCTTCCTGATGGAAAAGGTGATCGACGATCCGGCGCGGCTCGAACATTTCCTGGGCGAAGTGCTGACGTTCGAATTCCATTCGCGCCACGATGCCGGCGAAGGGCTCGAGGTGCTGGTCGCCGAATTGCTGGACCGCCATCCCGATTACGCGGACGCGATCCATGCCTATGTCCATCGCTTCAACGAGACTATCGGCGGGCCGGTCGCAGGGATGCACGAACTGGTCCAGCAATTGGCGGAAGCCGGCGTCCCGCTGTTCGCGCTGACCAATTTCGGCACGACCTTCTGGAACGGGTTCCTCCCGACGGCGCCGATCTTCGGTCACTTCCACGACATCCTGGTGTCGGGCGAAGAATGCCTCGCCAAGCCCGATCCCGCGATTTACCAGCTGGCGGAAGAGCGCTTCGGCCATGCGCCGCACGAGCTGTTCTTTACCGACGATCGGGCGGAAAACGTCGAAGCGGCGCGGCAGCGCGGCTGGCAGGTGCATCGGTTCACCAGCGCCGGCGCATTGGCCGACGAACTGCGCGAACTCGGCCTCATTGCCTGAAAAAGAAGGGCCCCCGTGACGCTCACGGAGGCCCAGGGGGTGTGCCCGGCTGGAGTGATGGGGTCGGCCGGGCCGGGATGAAGCGGACTCAGCCCTTGTTGCAGCGCGCCAGCGCTTCGGCGTCGAGTTCGCCCTGGGGGTCGGCGAAGCTTGCGACCGGGCCGAACGCGCTGGCCAGGCGCCCGCAGACGATCACCGAACGCGAGCCGCCCTTCGAGCCCGAACAGCTGGTGCCTTCGCAGCGCCAGACAACGCCCGAGAGCACTTCCTGGCGCGGTTCGGCAAGCGGGGAAGCCAGTTCGGCGCGGTAATATCCGGCCTGCGCGGCATGGGCTGGCGCGGCGAAAGGCGTGATCAGCGTTGCGGCGCTCAGGGCGCAGGCAGCCAAGGCCCCGGAAAGGGGGCGAAGGGGGAGGCGGGTCATGTCGAATTCCTTCCTGGGTCTTTCGGGTCGCGACGCAGGCACGGAACTCGGCCCCGAAACTGCGTTGCGAATCGCTACCTAATGCAATAGGTAGCAAGTTGCAACTAGAAACTTATTGCGCTTTGGTGACAGCGCGCGATGAGCTACAAGGCGGGTCAAAAGGAAACCAATGGGAAAGCTTCGCGAACCCCTCGACCAGGTAGTCGAATGCGGCTTGCCGCAGGCGCTCGAGGTTATGGGCGAGCGCTGGTCGTTCCTGATCCTGCGCGCCGCGTTCAATGGCGTGCACCATTTCGAGGACTTCCTGACCGAGATCGGGATCGCCCGCAACATCCTCTCGAACCGGCTCGGCAAGCTGGTCGAACACGGCATTCTCGAGCGGCATACGCATCCCGACGACCGCCGCAAGGTGCTCTATTGCCTGACCGGCAAGGGCTATGACCTGCTCCCGGCGATGCTCGCGCTGCGGCAATGGGGCGAGAAATACACGATGGATACGCCGTCCAATCCGGTGCTGGTCGATTCGCGCGACTGGCTGCCGATCGGCCCGGTTTCGATCCTCGCCCATGACGGGCGGCCCTTGTCCTATTTCGAGCTGCGCTGGCAGGACCGCAGCAGGCTGGGCCAATCGGCCGAAGAGGAAAGCCTCAAGATCGAGCCGAATCTCTAGAGCATTCGGTACAGCACCAGCGCATCGACATAGCCTTTGCTCTTGTGGCGGAAGGCCTCGGGCAGCCGCCCGACCACCTGCAGGCCGAGCCTTTGCCACAGGCTGAGCGCCACCTCGTTCGAAGCCACCACCAGGTTGAACTGCATCGCGCGGAAGCCCTGGCGCTTCGCTTCGGCAAAGGAATGCTCGGCCATCGCCCGCGCCACCCCGCGCCCGCGTGCCGCGGGGTGGGTCATGTAACCGGCATTGGCGACATGGTCGGCGAGCCCGGTCGAATTGGGCTTCAAGTAATAGGTGCCGAGCACTGCGCCGTCGGCTTCGGCCACGAACACCTGCTTGTCCGGCGCGAACCAGTAATCGAACGCACCGTCGCGGTTGAGGTCCGGATCGAGCGGATAGCTCGCGCCCTCACGGATCACCGGCTCCATGATCGCCCAGATGGCGTCATGGTCGGCGTCGGTGGCGGAGCGGATGGTGGGGGTGGTCATCGGAACGGATTGGCAATGCGCATCCCATCGACGATGCGTCCGTCATCCATGTCCTCCGACCAAAGAACATCGCAACCCTGCGCCCGTGCCGCGGCGACGATCATGCTGTCCCAGAAGGAAAAGCGGTGCCGCTCCTGGATCTCAAAGCCGAGCTCGAGTAGCGCGAGCGTCGTTTCCTGGACAGGAAATCGGCGCCAGCGCTCGACAAATTCTATCGCCAGATCTCGCGGGAGGGAGTTTGTGCGGGTCGGCCTGGTTGCCTGATAATAGAATTCCTGCAGCACCTGCAGCGACAGGACGAGGTCTCCCTCGTCGATCAATGCCCATGCTCGCTCACGTTTGGCCTTATCGCCCGGCGCCAGGTCGACCGCATAGAGCAGTACATTCGTGTCGACGAATGCGCTCAACGTCTCCGCTCGTAGATCTCATCGCGCGTTAGACGTTCGCTGGCCTCAAAATGTGCGAATTCCTTGAGCTTTTCTCGCAATTTAAGCTCCTCCTGATGAAGTCGGTCGAATTCGCTTTCCTCTGAACCCAGCTCGTGAAGATATTCGCGCACCAGCGACGATAGCGAACGACCCATCTCGGCAGCGCGCACCCGCGCATTGCGATAGGTATCATCGTCAAGTGAAACTGTGACATTCTTCATTGTTTCACAGTAACCGAAGTGCCTCCGCGTTTCAAGCCCTCGGCAAGCGTGGCGGGGCGGATGGTGAGGTCAGGCATCAAGCCCTCGGTGCCTGTCTCCTGTAGCTCAAGGCTTCGGCGACGTGAATGCGGGCGACCGATTCCGCCCCCGCCAGATCCGCGATCGTTCGCGCCACCCGCAGCATCCGCGTATAGCTCCTTGCCGACAGCCGCATTGCTTCGGCCGCCTGCATCAGCAGCTTTTTCCCGGCCTCGTCGGGCGTGGCAAATCGTTCGAGCGCATCGCCGTCGAGCTCGGCATTGGTCCGCGCGCCGGTCGCTTCGAGCCGCGCGGTCTGGATGCGTCGCGCCTTCGCCACCCGCGCCGCCACTTCCGCCGAACCTTCGGCGGGCGGGGGCAGGGCAAGATCGCTCGCGCTGACGGGATCGACTTCGACATGGAGATCGATCCGGTCGAGCAGCGGGCCCGAGACCTTCGACTGGTAATCCGCTGCGCATCTGGGCGCGCGCGAACAGGCCCGCGCCGGATCGCCGAGATGCCCGCAGCGGCACGGATTCATCGCCGCGACCAGCTGCACCCGCGCAGGAAAGGTGACATGGGCATTGGCCCGGGCGACGCTGACTTCGCCCGTCTCGAGCGGTTGCCTGAGCGAATCGAGCACCGGGCGCTGGAATTCGGGCAATTCGTCGAGGAACAGCACGCCGAGATGCGCCATCGAGACTTCGCCCGGCCGTACCCTGAGCCCGCCGCCGGTGAGCGCCGCCATGCTGGCCGAATGATGCGGATCGCGGAACGGGCGGCGGCGGCTGATCTTGCCGCCGACAAGCTCGCCCGCGACCGACGCGACCATCGAGACTTCGAGCGCCTCGGACGGCGTCAGTTCGGGCAGGATTCCCGGCAGGCATGAGGCGAGCAGGCTCTTGCCCGCGCCCGGCGGGCCGATCATCAGGAGGTTGTGCCCGCCTGCGGCAGCGATCTCCAGTGCGCGCTTGGCACTCTCCTGCCCCTTGACCATCTTCAGGTCGGGCCCGTGGCCGACCTCCTCGACCTCGCCCGGCTGCGCTTCGGGCAGGCGGGTGGTGCCCTTGAGGTGGTTCAAGAGGCTGACAAGGTCGGGCGCGGCGCAGACCGGCACGCCGCTCGCCCAGCGCGCCTCGGAACCCTGCGCGGCGGGGCAGATCAGCCCTTTTTCCTCCTCGCTGGCATGAATCGCCGCCAGCAGCACGCCGGGCGAGGGCACGATCCTTCCATCGAGCGCGAGTTCGCCGACCGCGATCCAGTCGGTCAGCTGTTCGGCGTCGGTCACGCCCATCGCGGCGAGCAGCGCGAGCGCAATCGGCAGGTCGTAATGCGACCCCTCCTTCGGGATGTCGGCCGGCGAGAGGTTGATCGTGATCAGCTTGGGCGGGAGCGAAAGTCCCATCGCGGCGAGTGCCGCCTGCACCCGCCTCCGGCTCTCGGTTACCGCCTTGTCGGGCAGGCCAACGACATGCACGCGCGGCAGGCCGGGGGCAACCTGGCACTGGACCTCGACGCTGCGCGCTTCAAGCCCGAGATAGGCTACCGTCGAAACCAGTGCGACCACGCCGCGCGCCCCCTAACCGCCTGAAACTGCGCGACGATAGCGGGGCGGCGGGCGGAGTCGAGGGAGCGGACCCAAGTTTCGGGTCCATTTCCGACACATCCGGGAAAGCCCCTAGGCCGAGCGGCGAAATTCGGCAGCGCTGCATCGCCAGCTTGACTTGCGGGCCGCCCTCAACTAACCGCGCGCCCATGATCAAGGTCGCCTCCTCCATCGGCGGGCGGCTTTTTTGTTGGTTTCGCCAGGGCGACACCGGATTAGAGTTCGAGGAAGATATGTCGAAGCGCACTTTCCAGCCGAGCAATCTCGTGCGCAAGCGCCGCCACGGTTTTCGTGCCCGTAAGGCTACCGTCGGTGGCCGCAAGGTCCTGCGCGCCCGCCGCGCCCGCGGCCGCAAGAAGCTCAGCGCGTAATTTTTCCGCACGCCATCCGGCGTGCGAATTCCTCGCACCAAGCGCACTTCGTGTCGTGGTGCTGCGGGCGTGCAGTCGCACTTGCGGGCTGCTGGCGGCAGCCCGGATCATCGCCTAAAGCAATGTCGCGATGAGCACGGAACTCTTCATTCTCAAGAAGCGTGCGGACTTCCTTGCCGCGAACAAGGGCCTGCGCGTGGCGCTCCCCGGGTTCGTCCTGCTTGCTCGCCCCAACCATGGGCTCGGCAAGCGCTATGGCGTGACCGTCACCAAGAAGATCGGAAAGGCCGTGGTCCGCAACCGGATGAAGCGGCGGCTGCGCGAACTCGCGCGCGAATTGCTGCCGGTTGCAGGCCTGCCCGACCATGACCATGTATTGATCGGGCGCGAAGGCGGCGTCGAGCGGGATTTCGGGATCATGCGCGAGGAATTGTCGACAGCACTGGCGCGCGCGGCGGCGGGCAAGGGCGACCGGCCCCGCAGCCGGCGCGGCCCGAAGCGGTGAAGCGCCTGCTGATCCTGGTTGCGCGCGGTTGGCAACTCGGCCCCTCGCGGGTTCTCCCGCCGACCTGCCGCTACGCCCCGTCCTGCTCGCAATATGCGATCGAAGCGCTCGAAAAGCATGGTGCAATCAAGGGTGGATGGCTGGCGGTCAAGCGGCTATTGCGCTGCCACCCTTGGGGGGGTCACGGATATGATCCGGTACCATGATGCGCCGCCAGGCACGGGGACTGAAGGATATAGGAATAGGGATCGCCGGTGGACAATCCGCGTAATCTGATACTTGCGCTGGTGCTGAGCGCCGCGCTGCTGTTCGGCTGGGACTATTTCGTCCAGTGGTATTTCCCGCAGCCCGATCCGGTGGTCGCCGAATCGAGCGAGGAGGCTGCCGATCCATCGTCTCCGGCGTCGCGCGACATGCAGGCGCGGCGTGAAGGCGGGCTGCAGGATCCGGACCTCATCGCGCGCGAGGAAGTGGAACTGGAAGCGGCGCTGGCCGAGGCCGGCCGGGTCGAAATTGCCGCGCCCAAGGTCGCCGGCTCGATCAGCCCCGTCGGCGCGCGGATCGACGACATTACCCTTACCGACCACCGGCAAGCGGTCGACAGGGACAGTCCGCCGGTGCAGCTGTTTTCGCCCCTCGGAACCCCGGCGCAATATTTCGCGCAGTTCGGTTTCGTTGGTGAGGGCGTGGCGCTGCCGGGATCGGACACGCTTTGGGAGGCCAGCGGCGAACAATTGACGCCCGCGAGTCCGGTGACGCTGCGCTGGGACAATGGCGAAGGCCAGGTCTTCAGCATCGCCTTCTCGATCGACGAAAATTACATGATCACGGCCGAGCAGTCGGTCGCCAACAATGGCGAGGGGCCGATCATCGTCCAGCCTTTCGCACTCATCAATCGCACCAGCGAGACCGCCAGCATCAGCACCTGGAACGTCCATTCGGGGCCGATCGGGGCTTTCGACGGGTCGGTCGAATATGATTACGATTATGAAGACGTCGCCGAGGAACAGACGGTTGATTTCGCCGAGCGAGCCGACTGGATCGGCTTCACCGATATCTATTGGCTCTCGACCCTGATTCCCGAAGCCGGTCTCAACCCGCATGCCAGCTTCCGTTCGCTCGGCGATCAGCTGTTCCGCGCAGACCTGATCTACCAGCCGGTGACGGTGGCCGCCGGGGGCGAGCTCACGCGCACCACCAAGCTGTTTGCCGGGGCCAAGGAATCGGATGTGCTCGGCGCTTATGAAGACGGCGGGATCGTCAATTTCAGCAAGGCGATCGACTGGGGCTGGTTCGAGATCATCGAAAAGCCGATCCTGTGGCTGCTGAAGATCGTGTTCGACTATGTCGGCAATTTCGGTGTCGCGATCATGATCCTGACCGTGATCGTGCGCGGGTTGATGTTCCCGATCGCGCAGAAGCAATTCGCCTCGATGGCGGCGATGCGGGCGATCCAGCCGAAGATGAAGGCAATCCAGGAACGCTACAAGGACGACAAGCCCAAGCAGCAGCAGGAGATCATGGCGCTCTACAAGAAGGAAGGCGTCAATCCGCTCGCGGGCTGCCTGCCGATCTTCCTCCAGATCCCGATCTTCTTCGCGCTCTACAAGGTGCTGATCATCGCGATCGACATGCGCCACCAGCCTTTTGCATTGTGGCTCACCGATCTTTCGGCGCCCGATCCGGCGCATTTGCTGAACCTGTTCGGACTTCTGCCCTACGACGTGCCGAGCTTCATCGCGATCGGCCCGCTGGCTCTCCTGCTCGGCATCACCATGTGGCTCCAGTTCAAGCTCAACCCGGCGCAGATGGATCCGATCCAGCAGCAAATGTTCATGATCATGCCATGGGTGCTGATGTTCATCATGGCGCCCTTTGCCGCGGGCCTGCTGCTCTACTGGAACACCTCGAACGTGCTTACCATCGCCCAGCAATGGTATCTCTATTCGAAGCACCCGCAATTGAAGGCGCAGGCCGACAAGGACAAGGCCGACAAGGACCGAGCGGCCGCGCGCGACAAGAAGAAGTAGGCGTGACAGGCCCGATTCGTCTTTGCGAGCGGAGCGCAGCAATCCAGAGCGTCACGCAAGCCGTCCTGGACTGCCGCGCCGCCGGCGGCGGCTCGCAATGACGACTGATGCCGAGGAGCGAGCCAAACGCGCCGAGAAGCTGTTCTCGGGCCGCGTCGAATTCCTGCTCTCCGCCCCGCAGTTAAAGTTCCTGCCCGAGCCGGATGTGCCGGAAATCGCCTTTTGCGGGCGCTCGAATGTCGGCAAGTCGAGCCTCTTGAACGCGCTGACCGGGCGCAAGGCGATTGCCCGCACCTCGGTCACGCCCGGCCGGACGCAGGAGCTAAATTTCTTCGAAGTCGGCGAACCGACGCGGTTCCGGCTAGTCGACATGCCGGGTTACGGCTTCGCCAAGGCCCCGCCCAAGGTCGTGGCCAAGTGGAAGGCGCTGGTGCGCGATTATCTGCGCGGGCGCGCGGTGCTCCGCCGCACGCTGGTGCTGGTCGATGCGCGGCACGGGCCCAAGCCGGTCGATATCGAGATGATGGCAATGCTCGACGAAGCCGCCGCGCCCTATCGGGTGGTGTTGACCAAGGCCGACAAGCTCAAGGCGAGCGAACTGGAAAGGATCGTCGCGGCAACCGAAGCCGAGGCGCGCAAGCATCCGGCGGCCTATCCGGAGGTGCACGTCACCTCGTCGGAAAAGAAGTCCGGGATCGACGAGCTGCGCGCGGCGGTGCTCGCCGATGTCGAACTGTAGGAGGACTACCGGTCAGCAGGCCTGCTTGAGTTCGACCGGGAGCTTGGCCCGCAAATGGTTCACCACCGGCTCGTAGAGCATCGTCTCGAAGGCGATGCCCGCGCGGTCGTCTTCCACCCAGACCACGGTTGCCGGGCGGGAAGCGAGGCCTTCGAGCGCGATCTTGATCTGGTCGTTCGGCCTCGCCGACCAGGCCAGCCGATCGACCAGGCAGCCGCTGGCCGAAATGTCGATGATCGGCAATTCAATGCTCGATCCGGAACGTGACCGGCACTTCGCTACCGGCGGACGTTGATCATCCAAGCTACCCCATCGCGTCATCAGCGTATCCTTACTGGTGGAGCGGGTCGATTTCCCGGTCGATCGTCGGTCGATGCCCCGGTGAAGCCGCCAGCTTCCGCTTCGATGGGGCCAGGAATAGGCCTGCCGCGTAAGCGCCCAACCAACGAGATTGGAAAATTTTTATGCTGATGATTCTGGTCACCGGACGCAGTTAACGGGGTGGAAACAAAATCGGCAGTCGCGGCTTCCTGCCGCACCGTTCAGCCTCGACAGTGCCGGGCTGAATGGATAGGGCGGCGGGGAAAGGCGGATTTCCCAATGAAACTGATCATCGGCAACAAGAACTATTCGAGCTGGTCGCTGCGCGGCTGGCTGGCGATGAAGCAGTCCGGCCTCCATTTCGAAGAGTTAACCGTCCATATCCAGGGCGATGACTGGGAAGAGGCCAAGCGCCGTCAAGGCGATTTCCAGCCCTCGGGCGGCAAGGTTCCGGTGTTGTGGGACGGCGAAGCGGTGGTGTGGGATTCGCTCGCGATTCTCGAATATCTGGGCGACCGGGTCGGGCGCGACCGGTTCTGGCCGAAGGACGATGCCGCGCGCGGCATGGCGAGGGCCATGGTCGCGGAGATGCATTCCTCGTACCTGCCCATGCGGCGGGCGCTGCCGATGAATGTTCGCCGCCGCTACGAGGGCGTCGAGCTCAACGACGAAGTGCGCGCGGATATCGTGCGCATCCTTGGCCTGTGGGCCGAAGCGCGCGCCCGCTACGGCAAGGGCGGGCCGTTCCTGTTCGGGACCTTCGGCGCGCCCGACATCTTCTATGCCCCGGTCGTCAGCCGCTTCCTGACCTATGGCGTCGGCGTGCCCGGATTTGCCGTGGCCTACATGCAGGCGATCTGGGAGCACGACTGGATGCAGGCCTGGATCAAGGCCAGCGAGGACGAGGAATGGGTGATCGAGAAGTTCGAGGTCGAAGCAGCCTGACGCGTCACGAAGCCCGGCGCGTCTCGGGGTAGGGCGTGCCGTCCTTGTGGGCATAGCCATCGGCCCGGAAGATCATGTCGATATCGGGATATTCCCCGTGATCGATTTTGGGATCGCCCGCGCTGACCACCAGGAAGACGCAATCCCGCTCGCCGCGGTTCTGCAGGTGGTGTCCATTCTCGACTCCCGCAGGCCAGCAAACGATATCGCCTGGCGCCAGAACGGTCTCTCCCGCGTCCTCCACCAGCACCGCCTCGCCCGACAGCATCACCATCAACTCGTCCTGCACCGCGTGCCAATGGCGCTGCGACGACCACCCGCCGGGCCTGAGCACGACATGGGCCGCGCCCAGTTGCCGGAGCCCGGTCGCCTGGGCCAGGCGCCGCACGAAACGCCCGGCCATCGGTGCGTCGAAGGGCGGCGGATAGCCGGTCGTGTTCTGCTGGGGGATCGCCTCGAGATCGAGCTTGGGCATGTCAGGCTCCTGCGCTGCTTGTATGATTCCCGCTTAGCCCATATGCGCTCTCTCCACGATGACGAATACCGCTTCCCACGATGTCGCCGGGCTGGCCGAGGCGCTGATTGCCTGCCCCAGCGTCACGCCCGCCAGCGGGATGGTGTTCGATTGCCTCGAAGAGATGCTCACCGCGGCGGATTTCCTGGTTCATCGCTTCCATGCGGGCGCGGCGCCGGATGGCCCGGTCGAGAACCTGTTCGCGATCCGGAAAGGCCCCGCCGGATCGAAGCATTTCGCCTTTGCCGGCCATCTCGACGTCGTTCCTCCGGGCGAAGGCTGGTCGAGCGGGCCGTTTGCGCCGGAACGGCGCGGCGACTTGCTGCACGGGCGCGGTGCGGTCGACATGAAGGGCGCGATCGCGGCGATGGTCGGCGCGCTGCACGGGATCCCGCAGTCTGCCGGGACGTTGAGCTTCATCATCACCGGCGACGAGGAAGGGCCGGCCGTTTACGGCACCCGCGCGCTGATCGAGCACATTCGCGCAATCGGCGAAATCCCCGACCTGTGCCTGGTCGGTGAACCGACCTCGGTCCATCGCCTGGGCGATACGATGAAGATCGGGCGGCGGGGATCGGTCAATATCTGGCTCGAAGTCGAAGGCAGCCAGGGCCATGTCGCCTATCCGCACCTGGCCGACAATCCGATCACCCCGCTGGTATCGCTGCTGGCCGAGCTCAACGCGCTCGAGCTCGACCAGGGGACC
>NZ_DBNHSF010000094.1:0-12687 GCF_057143545.1 Candidatus Andeanibacterium sp. | reverse complement strand
TCGAACTGATCGAGGCCTTCCACCTGTTCCCGGTCGGGCTCGATGCCTTGCGGATCATCGTCCACCCGCAATCGGTGGTGCATTCGATGGTCGAATATCGCGACGGATCGACGCTCGCCCAGCTTGGCCCGTCGGACATGCGGGTGCCGATCGCTTCCGCACTCGCCTGGCCGCGCCGGATCGAAACGCCGTGCAAAGCGCTCGATCTTGCCCGGATCGGCGTGCTCACTTTCGAGGCGCCCGACGAGACGCGGTTTCCGGCAACCCGGCTGGCGCGGCAGGCAGCCGAGGCCGGCGGGGCCGCCCCCGCGGTGCTCAATGCCGCGAACGAAGTGGCGGTGGCCGCATTCCTCGCCGGTCGGATCGCGTTCACGGAAATTTCGGCAAAGGTGGACATAATGCTGTCGCGCGCTATTCCCTCCGCGCCCGCCACGCTCGAAGAGGTGCTGGCGGTCGATGCCGAGGCCCGGGCTAGGGCCGCAGAACTCATGGAGCTCACTGCCAGTGCCTGAATCCGTTTCCCCCTGGATGTGGATTGTCGGCTTCCTGCTGCTGCTGGGGCCGCTGGTGACGCTGCACGAGCTGGGGCACTACCTCGTGGGCCGCTGGTTCGGGGTCAAGGCGGACGTGTTTTCGGTCGGCTTCGGCAAGGAACTGGCCGGCTGGACCGACCGGCGCGGCACCCGCTGGCGGCTCGCGGCCCTGCCGCTGGGCGGTTATGTCCAGTTCGCCGGCGACATGAACCCGGCGAGCCAGCCGAGCGAGGACTGGCTCAACCTGCCCGAGGCCGAGCGCGCCAGGACTTTCCAGGCCAAGCCGCTGTGGCAGCGTGCGCTGATCGTGGCGGCAGGGCCGGTGACCAATTTCATGATCGCGATCGTGATCCTGGCCGGGTTCAACCTGGCCTATGGCAAGGCTGTCGTGCCGCCCCTGGTCGGCAGCGTGATCGAAGGCGGTGCGGCCTACGAAGCCGGAATCCGACCGGGAGACCGGATTGTCGAGATGGATGGCATCGCAGTCGAATCCTTCGGCCAGCTCGCAAATCGCGTTGTCATCGATCCCGGAGGCCGGATCGAGCTGGTGGTCGAAAGGGATGGCGACCGGGTCGGCTACGAACTCGCAATTCCGACGCTGATCGAGCGCGACCGTTTCGGAAACGAATTTCGCAAGGGCCAGTTGGGCATCGGCTCTGTCGAAGGCGAGTTTGTCCCGGTAGGACCGGCTGAATCGGTCACGCTTGCGGTCGACCAGACCGGCGAGATCATCGTCACCATGGTGACGGGCGTGTGGCAGATCATCACCGGCAGGAGGCCGATCGACGAACTGGGCGGACCGATCAAGATCGCCAAATTTTCGGGCGAGCAGCTGTCGCTCGGATGGGACAATTTCATCTGGTTCGTCGCGATGATCTCAATTAATTTGGCATTCATTAACCTGCTGCCAATTCCTGCGCTCGACGGCGGGCATCTGGCTTTCTATGCGGCCGAAGCGGTTCGCCGGAAGCCGGTCGGTCCGCGCAGTCAGGAGTGGGCGTTCCGCACCGGCATAGCCTTCGTGCTTGCCCTCATGCTGTTCGTCACGGTCAATGATATCGCTTCGCTCCCGATCTTCGGGAATTGAGCTGGGAAAAGGACGGCATCGCGGCAGCTTTCACCGGACAATTGCTTGATTGGCGACACGGCATCGGGCAAGGGCGGCATTCGCTTGCTGCCCACGCGGGTTTCCCGCACCGGAACTGGGCGTCTGCGTGCTGTATGAATACGGGATAGCCGTGTCGATGATTGGACGGGAAATGCGCCTTAAGGGCAGGAGACTTTCAGCACCTCGGTTTGCCGCTACCCTGTTGGGCAGCACGATTCTTGCGGGCCTGCCCGCATCGGCCCTGGCCCAGGACAATGACGGACCGCTTCCATCGACCGAGACCAGCGCCGCCGTCGAAGCGGAACCGGTCGCGGCGCCGGCGCAGCCCGCCGAATACAGGATCCGCTCGATCGTCGTGGTGGGCTCCGAACGGCTCGAACCGCAGACGATCCTCAGCTACATCCAGCTCCGGGTTGGCGATACCTATACCGACAGCGCCGGCGACCAGGCGCTGAAGGACCTCTACGCCACCGAATTGTTCGCCGATGTACAGGTCCGCCACGAAGGCGGCGACGTGACGATCCAGGTGCAGGAAAACCCGATCGTCAACCGGATCATCCTTGAAGGCAACAAGCGGATCAAGGACGACAAGATCTTCCCCGAGATCAACCTCTCGCCGCGCCAGATCTTTACCCGTTCCAAGGTCCGCGCGGACGTCGCCCGAATCATCGAACTCTACAAGCGTCAGGGCCGGTTTGCCGCGGTGGTCGAACCCAAGAGCGTGGCGCTGCCGCAGAACCGGGTCGATATCGTCTACGAGATTTCCGAAGGGCCCAAGTCCAAGGTTAGGCAGATCAACATCATCGGCAACGAAGCCTTTTCCGATGGCGATCTGCGCAACGAAATGGTGACCAAGCAGGCCCGTTTCTTCCGCCTGTTTTCCTCCTCGACCAGCTACGACCCCGACCGGCTGGCCTACGACCAGCAGAAGCTGCGCCAATTCTACCTGACCGAAGGCTATGCCGATTTCCGCGTGGTCTCGGCGGTCGCCGAACTGACGCCCGACAAGCGCGATTTCATCATCACCTATGTGGTCGAAGAGGGCGAACGCTATCGTTTCGGCAAGGTCGAGGTCGAAAGCCAGATCCGCGATTTCGACGGCGAATTGCTGGCCCAGCAATTGGCCGTCCGCGAAGGCAATTGGTACGATGCCAAGCTGGTCGAGGACACGGTCGAGCAGTTGACCGAGGCGGCCGGCACGTTCGGCTATGCCTTTGCCGATGTCAGTCCGCAATTCTCGCGCAATCCGGCAGCACTGACGATGGACATCCGCTTCGTTATCAACGAAGCGCCGCGCGTCTATGTCGAGGCGGTCAATGTCAACGGCAACACGCTGACCCAGGACAAGGTCGTGCGCCGCGAATTCCGGATTGCCGAAGGCGATGCGTTCAACTCGCTGGCGGTTCGCCGTTCAACCAACCGCATCAACTCGCTGGGCTATTTCCAGGAGAATTTCGAGATCGAGCAGAGCCAGGGTTCTGCGCCTGACCGGATCGTCCTCGATGCCAATGTCCAGGAGCAGCCGACCGGCGAGCTCCAGCTTTCGGCTGGCTTTTCCTCGCTCGAGAGTTTCATCCTCCAGGGGTCGATCCGCCAGGGCAATTTCCGCGGTCGCGGCCAGACGATCGGCGCAAGCGTCAATTATTCGCGCTATTCGCGCAGTTTCAATCTGAGCTTTGTCGAGCCCTATGTGTGGGACCGCAATTTCTCCTTCGGGGTCGACCTCTACCGCCGCGATCTCAACAACTGGAATTATTACAGCAGCAACCGCAACACGACCTTCGAGCAGTCGACCACCGGCTTCTCGCTCCGGACCGGCGTGCCGCTGACCGAATACATGTCGCTGATCGGGCGCTACACATTCAATATCGACAACATCAAGGTCGACGAGAACCTGTATTATTCCGACCGCGTCACTCCGAATGTGTTCGAATGCGATCCGCTGCGGGCTGGCCGCTATCTGTGCGACGCGATCGGCGAGAACACCAGTTCGATCCTCGGCCTGTCGTGGGTCTATAACACGCTCGACAGTCGCGTCCGCCCCACCCGCGGCACCAATGTCGTGGCGACGGGCGAATTCGCCGGCCTTGGCGGTTCGGTTTCCTATCTCCGGCTAAGAGCGAATGCCGACAAGTATTTCTCGCTCGGCAGCGGATTCATTTTCTCGCTCAGCGCGGAAGGCGGATATATCCTCGGTTTCAAGGATCGCGGCGAAGGCGAAGACAAGGTTCGCCTGACCGACCGGTTCTTCCTCGGAGATCCGCAGATTCGCGGCTTCGACATCCGCGGCGTCGGCCCGCGGATCATCAGGGAGTTTCCCTGGATCGATCCCGAAGATCCGGATAGCGACCCGGTTTACGCTCCGATCAATCCCTTCAACCCGGATGCCTCGTCGGACGATATCCGCGACGACCCGCTGGGAGGCACGGCCTATTACCTTGCGACGGCCGAGCTCGAAATTCCGCTCGGGACCAGCGTTCGCGAACTGGGCCTGCGGCCATCGATCTTTATCGACGCCGGCGCGGTGTTCAACGTCACCGAGCCGATCCTGATCGAAAGCCCCTATCCCGACGGGATTTTCATCCCGACGCGCAACCAGAATGGCGAGGCGTTGTATACCCAGATCAATGTTGCGACGCTGGTCACGCCAACCGGAGGTGGCGATCCGGTGTGTACCCCCGGGACCGCCGCCGGCGACATCACCACCGTCACCAATCCGATCAATCCGATGCCGCCTTCTTGCCTGACAAGCGCCAACAATATCCCGATCGGCAGTTCGGTGGCGCCGTTCCGCGAGCGGTTCGTGGGCGATACCCCGAAGCCGCGCATCGCGATCGGCATTGGCGTCAACTGGAACTCGCCATTCGGTCCGTTCAGGATCGATTTCGCTCACGTCATTACAAAGGCCGAAGGTGATGACACCAAGGCATTCACGTTCAACGTAGGAACCCAGTTCTAATGAAACTCATCTCCAAGCCGGCGCTTGCCGCCGGTATCGCCATGGCCGTTGCATCGGCCCCTGCCTGCGCCCAGGTTAATGGCATTGCCGTCACCGACATCGCGGTGGCGGTCGCGAGTACGCAGTCGTTGCAGACCGGTCTCCAGCAAATCGGGACCACCTATGCCGCGCAAATTGCCCAGCTTGAGCAGCTCGAGACGCAGCGCCAGCAGTTGCTCCAGACGCTCGACACCAATGGCGATGGCCAGATCGACGAGGCAGAGCAGGCCACGCTGACAGAAACCAACCCGACGGTGCAGCAGGTCGGCCAGATCGATCAGCAGATCGCCCAGGCCCAAACCCCGCTCCAGCTCGCCCGCATTTACGTGGTGAGCCAGGTGGCGGCGCAGTATTCGGCCGCATTGCAGCAGGTGATCAGCGACCGGAACATCCAGATCGTGCTGTCCCCCGAAGCCGTCGCCTATGCGCCCGAAGCGGCCGACATCACCGAGGCAGTGGCAACTGCGCTTTACGCCCGCGTGCCGACCGTGAATATCGTCCCGCCGCAGGGCTGGCAGCCGTCGCAAGCCGCCATGCAGCTGAACCAGCAGGTGCAGCAGGTGTTTGCCATCGCGCGCGCGCAGCAGCAGGCCGCGCAGCAGGCGCAGGGTGCCGCTGCTCCCAATGCCGCGGGCTCGCCGGTTACCGCACCCGAAGGCCGCTGATCGGCCAAGGGGGCCCTGCAGATGAGCGAAGCATACGATATCGGCAGGATCCTCAAGGCCTTGCCGCATCGTTACCCCTTGTTGCTGGTCGACCGGGTCAAGTCGCTCGAACTCGGGGAGCGAATCCACGCGGTGAAGGCGGTTTCGTTCAACGAAGCATTTTTCCAGGGGCATTTCCCCGGAGCGCCGATCATGCCCGGCGTGCTGCAGATCGAGGCGATGGCGCAGGCCGCCGCGATCCTGGGGATCGAGACGCTCGAACTGGCCGGAACCGGCAAGCTGGTCTTCTTCATGGGGATCGAGAATGCCAAGTTCCGCGCCCCGGTGACGCCCGGCTGCCTGCTCGATCTCGAAGTCGAATTCGTCCAGAAGCGCAGCCGGGTCTATAGGTTCAAGGGCACGGCGAGCGTCGAGGGCAAGACCACTTGCGAGTGCGAATTCACCGCGATGATCGCCGACCCGCCGAAGGAGTGACTTGCGCTTGCATTTTGGCGCAGCCGCCGCTATCCGCGCGCCTTTCCGAAATTGCACCGCCGGTCGGAACCGGCAAAGCGTACGAAGGATATTGCCATGAAGGCCGATACGCATCCCGATTACCACATGATCACGGTCAAGATGACCGACGGCACCGAATTCCAGACCCGCTCCACCTGGGGCAGCGAAGGCGATACGCTGTCGCTCGAAATCGATCCGACCAGCCACCCGGCCTGGACCGGCGGCCCGCAGCGGCTGCAGGACGGCGGGCGCGTGGCCAAGTTCAACCAGCGTTTCGGCGGATTGACCTTGAAGAAGTAAGGGTTTGGCGCTCAAGAATTAAGCAAGGCTTCGATCACCAGATCATGCGCAGGGCGGTCCTTCGGGGCCGCCCTTTTCGCTTCGGCTACCCGTGGTCTTCCTGCCATTGGCCGTCTTGCGACGGCTCGAATCTCAACCTGCCCGATTGCCGCCGTACACCGCCGTGGTCCTTGGAATGATGCACGCCGTCATAGACTGCGACGTCCGGAAAATCCTCATACGGCCGCACCCCTTCGATGCAGACGGCATTGATGGCGTATTTGTCCGGGTCGGAGCGCGCCTGGTGGAAGCAATGGATGCCGCAATGCGCGCAGAAGTAATGCTTCGCGACCATGGTGTTGAATTGGTAGCAGCTGAGCGAGTCCTCGCCCGAGGTGATCCGGAGTTGCTCGAGCGGCAGGTAGACCATCAACGCGCCCTTGGCGGCGCAGATCGAGCAATTGCAGCGCGAGCCGCGCAATACCATCGGCAATTCGGCTTCGAAACGCACCTTGCCGCAATGGCAGCTGCAGTGGCGAATCGCGGTTTCCTCATTCATCGGCCCATCCCCATGGTCTTTCGCGATACCATTTGGTGATCACATATTTGAGCCCCTTGCGCACCTTCATCGCGTGATGGAGCGTCGCGGCATTGCAGCTCAGGTCCGGACGACGGTTGTTCCAGCACACCAGCGTGCCCTGCTTGGGTTGGAAGGTCTTGTTGATGACCTTGAAGCGGGTCGCGCCGCCGGCGGTGACGGTGTTGAGATAGACCATGAAGGTCCAGGTGCGCTGCCCGGCGACGGAGCAATATTTCTCGAAGTCGACGCCATCTGGCTGGAAATAATCGGTATGCGCCTTGAATTCCTGGCCTACTTCGTAGCGCTGGCCCTGGACCGGTTCGCCATGGACCGGGTCGATCCGGTTCAGCGCGAACAGCAGGCGCTCGAGTTCGATCACTTCGGGCAGGTCGGGAGCAAGATCGCAGGTTTCGCTGGTGCGGAAATATTGATCGCCATTGGCATCGGCGATCGTCGAAGGGCGACGGTTCTCGTCGATCAGCCGCATCAGGCCTTCGCACAGTTCCTTCGGCAGGAATCCGGGGAGGGTGAACATCTCGATCCGGTCGGTCGGCACCTTGCGCATGCCGGGATGCGCGCGAAGGATTTCGACAGAGGAATCGCCGGGTGCCAGCATGGCGCGAAGGATAATTTGCGATGCGCGCCGATCAAGCGAAACAGGTTGCGCAACATTCTTTCGCGAACCGCTCCCGGACGCAGTTTTCGCTTTGCTTTGGCACGTCTCTGTGCAACAGGCTCGCCCCCGCGCCGGAAGCGGCTTGACCCTTCTCCTGCGCGGCCTAACAGCACGCATCTCGGCATGTGTGCCTGGCTTTTGGCGATCGTAGCTCAGTCGGTTAGAGCGCCGGTTTGTGGTACCGGAGGTCGCGGGTTCGGATCCCGTCGATCGCCCCATTTTCCAGCCATGATTGCCGTTCAATGAGGCTCGAAAAGGGCAGGCAAGATGACGGCATTCTGGACCGAAGCGGATTTCGACGATCACGAGCTGGTGCATTTCGTGCACGAGCCTGCGCTTGGTCTGACTGCCATCATTGCGCTGCATTCGACTCATCTCGGGCCGGGAGCAGGCGGAACCCGCTTCTGGCATTATGCCGACCCGGCCGATGCGATGAAGGACGCGCTGCGCCTGTCGCGCGGGATGAGCTACAAGAACGCCATGGCCGGGCTGCCGATGGGCGGGGGGAAAGGCGTGATCCTCGCCGGTCCCGAGCGAGCCAAGTCGCCCGCGATGCTGGCCGCCTATGGCAAGGCCATCGACCAGCTCGGCGGACGCTATGTTACCGCCGAGGATGTCGGGATGAGCGAGGCCGACATGCTCGAAATCTGGGAGGAGACCGACCATGTTTCGGGCCTCCCGGTCGCCGAAGGGCTCGCCGGCGGCGATCCCGGGCCGTTCACCGCCTACGGCATCTATTTGGGGATCAAGGCTGCCGTGGCGTACAGGCTCGGCAAGAACGGTGTCGCGGGTGTCCATGTCGCCTTGCAGGGCGCGGGCAGCGTCGGCAGCGGGGTGGCGCGGCTCCTGGCGAAGGACGGGGCGAAGTTGACCGTGGCCGACATATTTCCCGAAAAGGCGCAGGCGCTTGCCGCCGAAATTGGCGCGACGGTTGTCGCGGCCGAAGCGATCATGAGCATGCCCTGCGATGTGTTCAGCCCCAACGCGCTTGGCGCGATCCTCGATGAAACAACGATACCCGAGCTCGATTGCGCGATCGTGGCGGGCGGGGCGAACAACCAGTTGGCCCGCCACGGACATGGCCGGCTGCTCGCCGAACGGGGTACTCTTTACGCTCCCGACTACGTCATCAACGCCGGGGGCATAATCGACGTCTCGCTCGAATATCTGGGGCGCCGGGCAGGGAAGCCGAATAGCGCCGAGGACGTGAATCGGCGGATCGAGCAGATTCCCGGGAGGCTGCGCTCGATCTGGGAAGAGGCCGAAGCGAAGCGCCGGCCGGCCAATGAAATCGCCGACCGGATGGCGCAAAAGCTCATCGGCCGGGCCTAAGCCCTCTCCCCTTTAGGGGAGAGAGTTGGGAGAGGGGGCTGCCCCTCTCAACTTCGGCTAGCGAGCAAGCTCGCAAGCCTTCGAATCTCTCCCCTGAAGGGGGGAGACAATAGGCTTTCACTTGCGACCGGCGCGTTGCGCTGCCAAAGGGGCACGCATAGCGAACGATTGAAATGCACGGCTTCGCCAACCCCACCCGTTTCCTGCGCCTTGCCCGCGCATTGACCGCGCCGCTTCTGGTGCTGGGCCTGCTGCTGGCGGGCGCCGCTCTGACCTATGGCCTGTTCTTTGCGCCGCCCGAGCGCCTGCAGGGCGAGACGGTGCGCATCCTGTTCATCCACGTTCCCGCAGCATGGCTAGGCATGGGAGGGTGGAGCGTGATCGCACTGGCGAGTGCTGCCGAGCTGGTCTGGCGGCATCCATTGGCGGCCCTTGCAGCCCGCGCGGTGGCCGTCCCCGGTGCCTGCTTCACCTTCATCTGCCTGGCAACAGGCTCAATCTGGGGCAGGCCTGCCTGGGGCACGTGGTGGGTGTGGGACGGGCGGCTGACCAGCATGCTGGTGCTTCTGTTCCTCTATTTCGGCTATCTCGCCCTCGCCGCCGCGGTCAGCCGCGAAGGCGCTTCGAGCCGACTGGTCGCGATTTTCGGGCTGGTCGGAGCGATCAATATCCCGATCATCCATTATTCGGTGATCTGGTGGAACAGCCTGCACCAGGCCCCGAGCTTTTCGATGGGCGGTTCGGCCATGGCCGGACCCTTTGCCTGGGGCCTGCTCGCTTCCACGGTCGGCTTTTCGCTGATCTTTGTCGGCGTGGTGCTGACCCGGATGCGCATGCTGCTGGCCGAGATCCAGACCGAGGCGCGCCTGCGCCGCAAGGCCGAGGCCGACTGATGCTCCGCGAAGCGCTCGACCAGTGGAATTTCGTGATCGCGGCTTACGCGATCGGCGTGATCGGAACGCTGGTGCTGGTCGGGTGGAGCTGGCTCGCCATGCGCGCGAGCGAGGCCCGCCGCGACAAGGTGCGCGAGAAGTGAGTTCGCGACTTGCCCCCAAGCACCAGCGGCTGGTGCTGATCGCGATTGCGATGGTCGCCCTGATCGGCGCGGCGCTGATTGCCGCCTGGGCACTCCGCAACCAGGCGAGCTTCTATTACCTCCCGCGCGAGGTCGTGGAAGCGCCGCCGCCGCCCGGCCAGGCGATCCGGATCGGCGGAATGGTCGAGGAAGGATCGATCGAAACCGAGGCCGACGGCGTCACCATCAGCTTTGTGATCCATGACGGTGAAGCGCGCGTCCCGACCCGCTTTACCGGAATCGTACCCGACCTGTTTGTCGAAGGATCCGGCGTTACCGCCGATGGCAGGTTCGATGCACAGGGGGTGTTTGTCGCCGACAATTTGCTGGCCAAGCATGACGAGAATTACGTCCCGCGCGAATTGCAGGACATGACCGATGCCGAAGCGCACCGGATCGTGGCGGAGGCCGAGCAATGATGGCCGAATTCGGCCTGGCCGCATTGTGGCTGGCGGCAGCGCTCGCCGCACTCCAGTTTGCCTCCAGCGTCGTGGCGGTGCGGAATGCGGACGAGGTGCTTTCCGGCCTCGTCAGGCCGCTCGCGGTGATGCAGGGCGCGCTGGTCGCTATTTCCTTTGCCGCTCTGGTTTACCTGTTTGCCATCACCGACCTGTCGGTGAAGCTCGTGGCGGCCAATTCGCATTCGCTGAAGCCGCTGATCTACAAGCTTTCCGGCACTTGGGGCAATCACGAAGGCTCGATGCTGCTATGGGTCACGGTGATGGCGCTGGCCGGCGCGCTGATCGCGTTGCTCGAACGGCGGCGTTTGCCCGAGCGGACCATGTTGGCGACGCTCGGCGCGCAGGCCTTTGTCGGGATCGGTTTCTATGTCTTCCTGCTGGTCTTTTCGAACCCGTTCGAGCGTCTCTCTTCGCCGCCGCCCGAAGGCCTGGGGCTCAATCCGCTGCTCCAGGATATTGGCCTCGCCTTCCATCCGCCGACGCTCTACCTCGGCTATGTCGGGCTTTCGGTTGCCTTCAGTTTTGCTGTCGGCGCGCTAGTCACGCGGCAAGTGACGCCGGAGTTTGCGCGGGCAATGCGCCCGTGGGTGCTGGGTGCATGGATCTTCCTCACGCTCGGAATCACGGCCGGCAGCTATTGGGCCTATTACGAGCTCGGCTGGGGCGGCTGGTGGTTCTGGGACCCGGTCGAGAACGCTTCGCTGATGCCGTGGCTGGCCGCGACCGCCTTGCTCCATTCGGTGAGCGTCCTGGCCGCGCGCGATGCCTTGCGCGCCTGGACGATCATGCTCGGGGTGGTGGCTTTTTCGATGTCGATGGTCGGGACCTTCCTGGTCCGCTCGGGCGTCCTCACCAGCGTCCATGCGTTTGCGGTCGATCCCGAGCGGGGAACGATCCTGCTGGTCCTGCTGGCAATCTATATCGGGAGCGCGCTGGTGCTGTTCGGCCTCAGGGCGGGGACGATTTCGGAAGGCGAACGCTTTGCCGTGTTCAGCCGCGAGGGCGCGCTGGTGGTGAACAATGTCGCGCTATCGGCACTGCTGGCGATCGTGCTGTTGGGCACGCTCTATCCGCTGGTCACCGAAGCGTTCGGAATCCGGGTTTCTGTAGGTCCGCCCTATTTCAACCCGGTCGGGGCGATTTTCCTGCTGCCGATGCTGGCGGTGCTGGCAATCGGCCCGGTTCTGCGCTGGCGCAGGGACAGTTTTGACCGCATTCGCGGCAGGGTCGTGCTGCCCGGAGTCGTCGGTTTGGCGGCATTGTTCGCGGTTGCGCTGATCGGCGGGGTCGGGTTGCTGCCGCTGCTCGGTTTCGCCTTCGCCGGCATGGTTGCCGTCGGCAGCGTGATGCCGCTCGTCGGGCGCAATCTGCGCCGGGTGCAGCTTTCGGTCTGGGGTATGGTGGTCGCCCATTTCGGGGTCGCGGTGACGCTGTTCGGAATGGCGTCGGAAACGGCCTTCACCAAGGAACGCCTCGTTGCAGCGAGTTACGGCGAAACGACCACGGTCGGCCCATGGCAGGTCGAGCTGGTTTCGGTCACGCCCAACGCAGGGCCGAACTGGACCGCGCTCGAAGCCAGCCTGCGAGTGCGCTACAAGGGCGGCGCGCCCGAGCTGATGACCCCGCAGGCGCGAAGTTTCTGGACTCCGCCGCAACAGACCAGCGAGAGCGCCTTGCTCACGCGCTGGAACGGGCAGCTCTACACCAACCTTGGCGAACAGGGGGAAGACGGCCGCTGGCAATTGCGGCTGTGGTGGAAGCCGTTCGTGACCTTCATCTGGTATGGCGGCGTGCTGATCGGGCTGGGCGGGCTGCTGGCCCTGATCGGCCGGGTGTCGACCGACCTCAAACGCCGCATGGCGCGCAAGCGTGGGCAACGGGTCCGCGGGGAGGTGCCCGATGTTGCTTAGGCGCTGGAAGGTCTGGCTTCCACTCGGCCTGTTTACCGCCTTCCTGATCGTGGCGGCGCAGCAACTGACGCAGCCGAACCAGGAAGAAGTCGTGAGCGCAATGATCGGCAATCCGCTGCCCGAATTCGCGCTCGAACCCTCGATCGAAACCTTGCCCGGCGTCACCACCGCGGATTTCCGCGACGGCAGGCCGAAGCTCCTGAACGTCTTTGCCAGCTGGTGCGTGCCCTGCATCGCCGAAGCGCCGCAATTGGGCGAATTGCAGCGACGCGGCGCCGAAATCGTCGGGATTGCGCTGCGCGACCGGCCGGAAGACGTTGCGGCGTTCCTCGCCCAGAACGGCAATCCCTACAGCCGGATCGGCGCCGACGACATCTCCGAGGTCCAGCTTGGCATCGGCTCGTCGGGCGTCCCCGAAACCTTCGTGATCGATGGCTCCGGCACGATCCGTTACCAGCATATCGGCGATATCCGCCCCGAACATGTCGACCTCTTGCTTGCGAAGCTGCGGGAGGCGGGCGCATGAAGCGCTGGATGTTCCTGGCGTTGCTGGCTCTGTCCTCGCCGCTGGCGGC
>NZ_DBNHSF010000093.1:0-15530 GCF_057143545.1 Candidatus Andeanibacterium sp. | reverse complement strand
TCGCTGCGCCCCAGCCCCAGCAGCGCGACCGGACGGAGCGCTCCGCTTATGTCGCTGCGAAAGACGATCGGGTATTCGCGCTGGATGTCCTCGAACTCGGTCGGGAACACCTGCACCTGGCTGAGATTGTCGCCGAATTCCGCGCCATAGCCGGTAATGACCCGAAGATCGTGGTGATCCACATTGTTCAGGAGCACGTTGTTCATCGTTGTATGGCTCGGTCCGTAAATCCTGGCGACAAGAGACTATGAGCGAAGCCCATCTTCGACTCAATGCTCAAGAAAAGGGCCGCTGTTGTCAGCGGCCCTCTCCCCCTCATCTAGTGTTCGATCAAGCGATCGATCAATACCGGTAGCGCGCGCCGAACAGGATGCGCGGATGCTGTTCCTGTGCGAACCACAGCTGGTTCTCGTCGCGGCCATAGGACCGGATCGGCTCGCTCAGGATGTTGATCGCTTCGAGCGTCATCGCGATGTTTTCGGTCAACTCGTAACCGATATGCGCGTCAAGCGTGCCGAACGGTTCGAAGAACACCGGGCTGCGCCCGCCGCCCCGGTTCACCGCCGACAGGAACTTGTCGCGCCAGTTATAGGCAACCCGCAGCGAGAGCCCCTGGTTCTCGTAGATGCCGGTGACGTTGAAGCTGTCAGCCAGGCCAACCAGCGCATAAACGTTGGTGCCCGGGTCGGACAGGATGTCGACATTGACGTCGCCGTAGACCTTGGTGAACGAACCCGACACGCCAAACCCGGTGTCGCCGAAGAAGTATTGGCCCTGCAGCTCGAAGCCGTGGATGTTTCCTTCCTCGTTGTTGATCGGGGTCGCGACATCGAACTGGAACAGCGGATCGTTCTGGTCGGCGATCACGTCGCGAGCGGCCAGGACCGTGTCGACGAACGCCTGGTCGAGTTGCCCGTTCGGCTGGAGGTTAGCCTGGAATTCCGCCGTGGCAGCAGTGACATCGCCGTTGTTCTCGTCGATCAGCGCGGTCATCGTGAACAGGCTGACATCGCTCAGCACGGCGCCAAGGTTGTTGATCGCCGTAAGCGCCGCGCCCGACCGTGAGCCGGGTGCGCCGGAGCTCGGATCGCGCAGGCCGAACAGCGGCTGGGTGATCTGGCCGACGCCGACGAAGTTCTTCACCTTCTTGTAGAAGAAACCGCCGGAGACATAGCTGGACGGCGCAAAATACCATTCCAGCGAAACGTCGAAATTGTCGGATATCAGCGGCAGGAGATCCGGGTTGCCCTGGTTGCCGCCGGTCACACCGCCAAGTGCGGTCGGCCGGTTGGGGGCGCCGGCGGACTGCGAGGCAAACAAATTGCCGTAGTCGGCGCGGGCAATGGTCTTGCTGTAGGAAACGCGGGCGATCACGTCGTCCGCCGGTTCGATATGGAAGTCGATTGACGGAAGGAGGTTGTTGTATTCGCCGTCGCGCACGATCTCTTCCGCGCTCGATCCGATGACCCGGGTAAAGTCGTTGTCCGAATCCCACTCGATGCGATCGGGGACCGCGACGCGCGAAGAGGACGTAACCTCGGTGTTTTCCCACCTGATGCCGGCGACGATGCCCATCGGACGATCGGCCAAGGTGCCGTTCCAGGTGAGCTGGGCGTAGGCCGACCAGATCTTTTCGCCGACCTCGTCATAGTCGTTGCCGCTGACATTGATCGGGTTGCCGAGGCCTTCGTAATGCGAAGCGAAGGCCTGGTAGAGGTCGACCGCATTGCCGCGGAAAGCGATATCCGCGTCGGTCACGGAATAATGGTCGAACTGGCAGCCGAGGCAGAATTCTTCAATCAGGCTGCCGGCGATCTGCTGCACGTCGCCGACATTGTTGATGCCCCAGTCGCCAAGGGTCTGCTGCGTCTGGATCCGCGCGCTGGTCATGTGCGAATCGATAAAGGTCGCACCGACATCGAAACGGCCATCGTCGCCGAATTCCCAGCCGAGATTCGCCCCGAACTGGTTCAGGCGATGGCGCTGGCTCGATGCGTTGGTGCGCTGCACCTGGGTGCCGAGATCGCCGATGTCGAGCACGCCGTTGTTGTTGCCGCGATCGTCCGCCGTGCCGGGGATGCCGTCGGTGCCGGCACCGCTGTCATTGAAGGTCCAGTTCTGGTTGGGAACGGGGCCGGAATAGTCGACCGAATGGGCATCCACGACAGGTGCGCCGAAGCTGACCAGCGTCGAGCTCGCACCATTGGCCGAATTCGGATCCGAATTCGAGATCGAGTGGTTGCCGTCAAGCGTCAGGGTGAAGCCCGAACCGATTTCCCAGTCGACATTGAGGCCGTATGACTGGAGCTCGGTCTTGGTCGCGCGGTATTGCTGCTCGAAGCCGATATCCTTGGTGCCGTAGCCCGAACCCTCGTCGATATAGACGGCGGTGGGGACGGTATCGCTGGTATCGAAGGTGATATTGTCGAACGGACGGTTGAACCAGTTGGTCTGGTCGGTCCGCTGTTCGCTGAGTTCGTTCTTCGCGAACAGCGCGTCGGCAGTGAAGGTCAGCGTATCGACCGGCCGGAACTGCAGAGTGCCCGACAGGTTGAGGCGCTGACGCTCGGATTCCGAATAGTGGTAGCGGCTGTCATTGGGCACCGCCACGAGCGTGGCCGGATTGGACGGGGCGCCGGAAACCTGGGTCGACGGGCCATTGCCCGGGAAGGTCGCGAACGGACGGATGTTCCAGTCGTTCGAGGTCGCGCTGGCCGCCGCGCTCTGGCGTTCCTGGTAGGCCCCGAACAGCGAGACGCCGACCGTCTCGTCGACATCGGTCCAGGTCAGGATGCCCGAGAATTCCGGGTCGATCCGGAAATCCTCATTGCTGAGATCGTAGAGCGCCTTGGCCCCGATGCTGCCGCGCAAGCCACTTCCCGAAGCATCGAGCGGGCGCTGGGTGACGATGTTGATCGCAGCACCGATGCCGCCAGAAGGAATCTCGGCGCGGCCGGTCTTGTAAACCTCGAGCCGTTGCACGCCTTCGGAGGCGAGATTGTTGAAGTCGAAGGAGCGGCTCGTCGCGCGGCTGAAATCGACCGACTGGTCGCCACCGGCCGCGTTCACGAACGAGGTCGCGATCTGGCGGCCGTTCACGGTGACGAGATTGAACTGCGGACCGAAGCCGCGAACCGTAACCTGCGACCCTTCACCATTGACGCGGTTGATCGACACACCGGCGACGCGCTGCAGCGATTCCGCGAGGTTGGTATCGGGGAACTTGCCGATGTCTTCGGCGGAGATGGCATCGACCACGCCGGTCGATTCGCGCTTGATATCCATCGAACGTTCGAGGCTCGCCCGGATACCCGTAACGACAATGCCGCCGTCATCGTCAGCGGCATCCTGCGCCATCGCCGGAGCTGCAAACATACCCGTGACCAGGCTCGATGCGCCAGCAACCAGTGCTGCGCGCAAGAGCTTGCCGCGGCGACGCGAGTCGTCCGCACAACCAGTGTTCACTCGTTCCATCATTAAGTCCCCTCCACACGCATGAATTTGGCAGCCCATTTGCCCGACTCGCCGCGACTCCCAACGCTGGCCTAGTCAGAATGGTAGCGCTACCATTAGCCTGTAATTACCACAAGCCCGCAGTATGTCAACCGGATCTTCCAAATTGCAGGTGATTGCCGCACAAAAATGTCAACACGGTGGAGCATTTTCGGTAGCGTTATCATCTTGGCAGCGGATTACTCCCGCCCGAACGGGAAAGTGTCCCGGACGCCAACTTTGGCGAAAATCAGCTGGTGGGGCAGGCAGTCAGGAGGCAACTCGTCTCCAGCTGCCACTCATGAGACCGGCAGCCCGATATAGTTTTCAGCGATGGTCGTCTGGGCGGCCCTTGATGACGCGATGTAATCGAGCTCTGCGACCTGCATCGCGCGTTCGAACGGGCCGTCGTCGGGGAAGCGGTGCATCAGCATAGTCAAGGACCAACTGAAGCGCTCGGACTTCCACACCCGCGCCAGCGCCTTGCCCGAATAGGCCGGAATGCCATCGTTATCGTTGCGCTTGAAATATCCGGTCAGCGCCTCGGCTGCATAATGGACATCGCTGGCCGCGAGGTTGAGCCCCTTGGCCCCGGTCGGCGGGACAATGTGGGCAGCATCGCCGCAGAGCAGCAGGCTGCCATGGCGCATGGGAGCAAAGACGAAGCTCCTCAAGGGCGCGATGCTCTTTTCGAGCGCCGGGCCGCGGGTGATGTTGGCTGCCGCCTCCGGACCGAGCCTGATCGCCAACTCGTCCCACAAGCGTTCGTCGGGCCATTCTTCGACCGTATCGGTCAGCGGGACATCGACATAATAGCGGCTTCGCGTCTCGCTGCGCATGCTCGCCAAGGCGAAGCCGCGCTCATGGTTGGCGTAGATCAGTTCGTGGTTGCAGGGCGGGACATCGGCGAGGATCCCGAGCCAGCCGAACGGATAGACCTTCTCGTAGGCCTGGCCGACGCTCGCCGGGATCGCCTGGCGGCTTGGTCCGTGGAACCCGTCGCAGCCGGCGATGAAGCGGCAATCCACGCGGTGCTCGGCCCCGTCCCTGGTGTAGGTGACATAAGGCGCATCGCTCTCGATATCGTGCAGCGCGACGTCCTTGGCCTCGTACACCACTTCGAGCCCGCGTTCCTCGGAGGCCTCCATCAGGTCGCGGGTGAGCTCGGTCTGGCCATAGACCACGACATGCCCGCCGGTGAGCCCTTTCAAGTCGATCCGGACCAGCCGCTCGCCATCGGCCAGGTTGAAGCCGTCATGGACGAGGCCCTCGGCCTTGAGCCGCGCATCGAGCCCGAGCCGTTCCATCAGCCCGACCGTGATCGTTTCCAATACGCCGGCCCGGATCCGTCCGAGCACGTAGTCGCCCGACTGCCGCTCGAGCACCACGCACTCGATCCCTTCGGCGCGCAGCAGGTGGCCCAAGAGCAGCCCCGCCGGACCGGCACCGATAATGCAAACCTGGGTCTTCATGATTTCCTCAGATCGGATAATGCCCCGGTTCGGTCTCGAAGGTGACCCAGCGCAGCTCGGTAAAGGCATCGATCCCGGCCTTCCCTCCGAAGCGGCCGTAGCCCGACGCCTTCATGCCCCCGAACGGCATTTGCGGTTCGTCCGAGACGGTCGAGGCGTTGACATGGCAGATGCCGGCCTGGATCTGGCGGGCGACCTTGAGGCCGCGGGCCGTGTCCCTGGTGAACACCGCGGATGAGAGTCCGTATTCGGTATCGTTGGCCAATTCGATCGCGTGCGCTTCGTCGCGCGCGCGGGCGATCCCGACCACCGGCCCGAAGCTCTCGTCGCGGAACAGCTTCATCTCGGGCGTGACCTTGTCGACCAGGTGCGCGGGCATGACCACATTGTGGGTCGTCTCGCCGCTCACCAGCAGTTCCGCGCCCTTGCTCACCGCGTCGTCGATCAGCGCAAGGCACTTGTCGACCGTGTGCCGGTCGACCACCGCGCCGAGCGGCGTGTTGCCGGCTGCGGGATCGCCCGCCGGCATGGTCTCGACCTTGGCCTTGAAGCGCTTGGCGAACTCGTCGGCCACCGCATCGACCACGATGATCCGCTCGGTCGACATGCAGATCTGGCCCTGGTTCATATACGCCCCGAACGCGGCTGCCTTCACCGCCTCGTCGAGATCGGCGTCCTCGAGCACGATCATCGGCGCCTTGCCGCCCAGTTCGAGCAGGACGGGTTTCAGATGCTCGGCGGCGCGCTTGGCGATAATCCGGCCGACAGCCGTCGAGCCGGTGAAGTTGATCCGCTTGACCTGTGGCGCATCGATCAGCGCGCCGACCACCTCACCCGCATCGGCCGGGGCATTGGTCACTACATTGACCACGCCATCCGGGAAGCCGGCCTCGGCAAAGGCCTCGATAATCAACGCATGGGTGCGCGGGCAGGTCTCCGATGCCTTGAGGATTACGCTGTTGCCGCAGGCAAGCGGCACCGCGATCGCTCGTACACCGAGAATGATCGGCGCATTCCATGGCGCAATGCCGAGGATGACGCCGACGGGTTCGCGCAGTGCCATCGCAATCGTGCCCTCATGGTCCGAGGGGATGACTTCGCCGGAGATCTGCGTGGTGATCGCCGCCGCCTCGCGCACCATACCGGTCGCCAGCATCAGGTTGAACATCGCCCAGCCGGCGGTCGCGCCGATCTCGCCCATCATCGCAGCAACGAATTCGTCCTTCTTCGCCTGGAGCGCGTCAGCCGCCTTCATCAGCACCGCTCGGCGGGCATTGGGGCCCAGCTTCGACCATTCGGCAAAGCCCTTCTGAGCCCTGGCAGCGACGGCAGCCATTTCGCCGGCCTGCATCGCTTCGGCGGACGAGGCGACTTCGCCGTTCAGCGGATTGATGCGTTCGAATTTCATGTCAGAGACTCCCTTGTTTGCGTTTGGGCGGCAATGCATCTTCTCGGAACATACTCACAGCCGGAGAGCAAAGACTAATCCGAAGCGACCGGGCGGGGGGCGTAGACCTTGCAATTGGTCCCTTCTCCGTTCGACATCGTTCCGGCAAGTGTAGCAGGGCTGTTGCAGAAGCCGGCTATCGCATCATCGGTCACCATGCCGCTGTTCCATTCTTCCCATGCTTCCTTCAGCCAGTCGAGCCTCTCGGGCTGGTCTGCCTTGATATCGGCGCGTTCAAGCGTGTCGACGGATAGGTCGAACAGGAACTCGTTTTCGTCGATCTTGAGGTATTTGTAATTGCCGATCCGCGCCGCGCGCTGGTTGTGCCCCTGGAATTTCCAGAACAGCGAGCGATTGACCGAGCGATCGTTGACCAGCGGTGAAACGAGCGACATGCCGTCGAGCACCTGTCCGGCGCGTGGCGCAATCCCGGCGGCGTCGAGCACGGTCGGCATCCAGTCCATCGTCGTCGCCATCTGGTTCGAAACCGTGCCGGCGGGAATGCGGCCGGGGAAGCGCACGATGCCGGGCACCCTGATGCCCCCTTCGAGCAGGAACCCTTTCATGCCGGAGAACGGCCAGACTTCGGAAAAGCGCTCACCGCCATTGTCGCTGGTGAAGATCACCATCGTATCGTCCGACAGGCCAAGATTATCGAGCGTTCTCAGCACCCTGCCGATATTGCGGTCGAGGCTTTCCATCATCTGGGCATAGGTTTCAAGCGATCCGCCACTGGCGATGCTGCTCCCGCCGTCGCCGCCGAGCGCTTGGTCTTCCGGGCCTTCCCACGGCCAATGCGGGGCGTTGAAGTGGAGGCTCAGGAGGAATGGCTTGCCGCTCTCGCCGTGGCGCTCAATCGACTTGACCGCCTCATCGGCGAGCAGGGTCGTCATATACCCGAAATCTTCGGTTTCTTCGTCATCCCTGCGAAGCGCGGGGCTGCCGAGCCATTGATGTGTGAAATAGTCTATCGCACCGCCGAGGAAGCCGTAGAATTCGTCATAGCCATGCGCGAGCGGGCTGCCGATTTCCGTCTCGCCCAGATGCCATTTTCCAACCAGCGATGTGGCATAGCCGGCTTCCCGCATCAGCCGCATCATCGTGGGGTAGCCTTCCGGTATAGCGGACTCTCCCCACTCGCCGGCAGAGAAGGGCTCGATAAGACCGGTCCTGAAGGCCACATTATAGCGCCCGGTCGCCAGCGACAGTCGGGTGGGAGAACACACCGGCGAATTGGCATAGCAATCGGTCAGCTTCGCTCCCCGTGCCGCAAGACCATCGAGATAGGGTGTCCGGATGTGACGCGAACCGTAGCAACCAAGATCGGCATAACCCATGTCGTCGGCCAGGATAATGAGGAAATTCGGACGCCGCGGCGGTGTCGCTCCGGCACCCAGGCCGGTCATGGCTCCGGCCGCGGTCATGCCCTTGATGAATGTGCGCCGTGCGGTCTTCATTTGGCTCTCTCCTTGGACTTTCCTCTCTAGCACCGCCTGCGTTCAGGGCAGGATCCGGATCTCGACCTTGCGGTTCTCCGGTCCACCCTCGACAGCCTCTCCCATGGCGACGGTCCTGAACTTGACCTCCTCGAGACCGGCGCCGCGGAACATGCGGACAATCTCTTCGGCCCGCTCGATGGCGATCCCCTCATGTTCGACCAGCACGGTCCCGTCGCTGAGCCGGGTTGCGCCGCGATAGCCGGTCACCTCGATCTCCCTGGCGTTTGACAGTTGTGCATATTCAAGCGCCGGCGCCATGACCCTGGGGGTCTGGAAATTGACCATTCCCTCGAACGAATAGGTGATCGTGAACGACCTGGGAGCGAAGGGCGGCTGCGGCTGTTCGGGCGGGTCCGGATAATCGAAGGCAAGCCGCCCCCCGCTCGGCCCCGGTGGCCTGGGCGGCGTGAAACTGATGTCGATTCCCTCGCGCACCATCCTCAGGTCGTCGCATTCGGGCGAAAGCTCGGGCAGGATCGAGATCGTGATCGGCTCGATCACGGTTGCGCCGCATTCCTCGCGACTGGTCACCTGACCTTCGACCAGCACCTTGTGGCCGAGCGATGGCGGATTGAACGGTGCCGAAACATCGCTCTGGATGCCCATGTAGTAAGTCTTGCCTTCGTATTCGGCGAGCCAGCACGGCACACTCGGCGTGTCCTGGACGATCGGGCAGGCGACAAACGATAAGCTCGCCTGTTGCTGTGCCTGTGCCGTGGCACTCGCAAACAGCGAGAGGGCCAATATCGAAGGGGCGAGCTTGTTCATCGCGGCGGCCCTCACAATGCATTCAGGAAATTGCCGAGATCGACTTTCTCCTGCTCGCTGTACTGGATGTTGTAGCGCCGGTCGTAAAAGTCGATCAGCTCGCGCATGTTCCGTGCCGACCCGTTGGAGTAATATGGCTCCCGGGCGGCAATGCCGCGAAATTGCTGCATCACGATCGTCCCGACATCGTTACACTTGCCGGAGATCAGCGCGCGCCCCGGGTCCTGGGTGTAGATTACCCGGCCAAGGTAGGGATGCGGCTGGGCGGAACGGCTGCAGGTGATCTTGAACAGCGGCATCAACTCGTCCTCGGTCTGCCAGGGATTGCGGGGAGCTTCCTTGGCCCAGGGCAGGTTGGTGGTGCCAATGTCCATCCACCCGTTCACGGTGTCGAGCCCGGTCATGTGCATGCCGTGGCAGGTCGAACAGGTGCGCTTGGTCGGATTGCCCAGCCCGACCGTGTTCAGGTGCATCGAATCCCGGATCCAGAAGGTGCGGAAGTGGAATATCTGCTGGCCGCGCAGTATCGATTCGCGCATCGCGCGCTGTTCGGTGCTCTCACCGGGCGTTGGCTGCTGCCAGGCGTCGCCCATCGGGATGACCCAGCGCGTGGTGTTGTTGCCCAGCACGCCTGGTTCGCCGTCCCGCAAATTATAGGGGCCGAGCCCGGGCGGCCCGTCTTCCCCAATCAGGCTGCCGCCGGGACCCATGTCGACCTGCGCGGCATAGACCTGGCGCTCGAACGCCTCGATCCTCGCCATCTGCTCGGGCGTGAGATTGTCCCATTCGAGATGGCTGTGCGCGGCATCCGCCATTTGCGACTTGAGCGTCACCACGCGCGCATCGGCCATCATGTTCATGTTGAGTGGAAGGCCGGTATCGGGATCACGCAAGGCCGGCTCGCCGGTCTTGCCGACAAACGGGCTGACACCGAAATTCTGGTGCACGACATAGCCCATGTTGGCGACCACGCGCGGGCGCCGGTAGACCGAGATCGTCGGGTTGGGGCTATCGAGCCCGAATACCGGATCGGTGTTGCAGCCGCCCGGATCGCGGACCACCTCGATGTCGAATTCGGGCTCGAACGGCTGGCCCTTGGCGTCCCTCGGCGGCCACGGAATGCCGATCCGGAACAACCCGCGCTGGAGCAGCAGGGAGTGCGAAGCCGGATTGCCCTTGGGCAGGTTGGGGCAGTTGGCTCCGTCCACCATCGCGAATATCGGGTCCGTGCCCCCGGTGTCTTCCCAGCGTTGCTGGATCGAGCGCAGCGACAGGCTCATCCCGTCGGCAGGCTGGTGGCAGCTGACACAGGCCCGGCCGTTGGGACCGAGCGGCTCGAAGAAGGGGTGGCCCCTGGTATCGAGTGGGCCATCGGCATTGAGAATTCCGAGATGGCCCGCCGGATTGGGATAGACCACGAATTCGGGCATGACTTCGCCCGATCCCGGATCCCACCACCTGACCTTGCCCTCATCGGCAGACGAAGCGATCGCTATCGCCGAAAATAGGGACATCGAAGCCGCGGCAAAGGCGGCAAGAGCGAACTGGATTCCGCGTTTCATTGCTGGTCCTCCGGCGGCAGGATCGACTGTTCGCGCATCCACTCGAACAGGCGCCCACCCCACAAGTCGATCGTCATCGAGAAATTGGGCACTTCGTAGACATGCAGTTCGGCGCGCTGCCCGGCGTCCTTCCAGATCGAAAAGGCGGCGATCAGCCCGTCGGTGACCGGGCCGTGATCGGCTTCGGTTATGAGGTAAAGCGGCGGTGCGTTCTCGCCTGGAACGACATCCTGCAGCGACGGCCCGTAAATCGAAACGAGGAAATCGGGCATTTGCTCGTCGGGTGCGTCCGCGAGCAGCGCTCCGAACGCCACGCCGCCTCCAGCCGATGTCCCGACCACGCCGATCCGGGCGGGATCGATCCCCCACTCGCCGGCGCGCGCATGCATGATCGCCAGCATTGCCTGGGCATCGTCGACCGCCAGTTCTCGCAATTCCTCCATCGCCTGATTGCCGCGGGCTGGATTTGCGTTGCCGTTGACGATCTCCATCTTGGGAAAGCTGATCGGGGGGGCATCGGGCGGCGGCGGGGCAGAGGCGCGCTCGATCGCCTCGGGTGACATTTGCAGGGTCCGGTATTCAAGCACCACCACGAGGATGCCCTGCGCGAGAAAGCCTTCGATCTCGCGATCGTATTCGCCTCCGACACCGAGCACGCGCATCGCCCCGCCCGGCAGCATTATCACCGCCGCGCCGTTGGCGATCGCCGGATCGGGCAGGTAAAGCTCGAACTGCGGTTCGCGCGTATTGTAGATCGATCGGCTTTCGCCGCGATCGACCACTACCCGCTCGAACTCCCAGTCCTCCGACCCGGGAGCCGCGCGGTCATAGACCGGACCGCGATAATCCGGCGTCGCCGCCCATGCCGGGGCGGGAACCATCAGGATTGAGAGGAGCAAGGATCGAATTGAGGTCATGTTGCCGTCTCAAAAGCCCTTGCGCTCGAGTGTCCATTCCGTGCCCGAACACAACCGGCAGTTCTCGCCAATGAACGTACGCGCGGCAACCCTGTCGCCCTTCAACTGCCATTCGAGCCAGTCGACTGCGACATGTGCGACCGCGCCGCCCATCGGTCGGGAAAAGGTTCCGCCGTGGCCGACGGGCAGGTTGGCCAAGACGATCGGGACCTTGTCGACCCGGGCGTAGTCGTCGGTGCCGTTGGGATAGGCAATGTCGGTAGGGCCGCCGAGAATGTAGATCACCGGCTGGTGGAAATTGTCCAGCTGATCCTTCGAAACCGTCATCCCGGAGATCCGGCCGAAATCCTCGTTATAAATGCCGCTATTGTGGATCAGCACGGTCCTTACCCGTGGATCGGCGGCGACATCGATCGCCTGCAAGCCGCCGCAGGAGTGACCTCCAACCGCTACGGCATGCCTGTCGACCTTGCCGAAATACCTGCTCTCGGCTCTTCGCCCTTCGGCAATCGCCCAGTCGATACCCGCGCGCACATCCTCGGCGGTGGTAGCCGGGGGCGGGAGGACGCCGTCGGTAGCGGTCCGCACTTCCGCAGGGCCATCGGTCGCGCCGGGGCCACTGCGCCAGTGACCGGCGGCGACCACGAGATAGCCATAGGAAGCGATCTGGGCGAGATGCAGGCGATGCGCCGTGCCGTCGTCGGCACAAGCCCCGTTGCCCCAGACGAACACGGGAAGCTTTCCGCCGCCGAAGGGCGACAAGTCCGCCGGACGGTAGATCACATGCCCCGGCAAGGTCGGGTCGGTCTCGACGACGGCCGGATAGGGGCCGTCACCCGTTGTATTGGGGACCTTGTTGAATTCTTCCTGGGCGCGACGGAAAGCGTCGGCATCGAAGGGCTGGTCCTGTGCGACACTCCCTGCCGCACTTAGAAGCGATGCCGCGGCGATCAACGCCGCCACGCCACCGAAGTTCGAACGGGTCTCGGCCTTCATATTGCCTCTCCACTGCTATCGAGCCAGTCGAGGATCTCCTCGCGATGTTCGTCGATCCGGGGCGGCGGCTGGTCCGTCCCTGGCGCCCCCGGCTCCATCCTGAAGCCAATGCCGGGAACCGCCACATCGCAAGTGACCGGAATCCCGGGAATCGAAAGGTGAAGCAGCGCGTCCCTGCCGCCCAGCCTGGCGGCCTCGTCGACCCGGCGGATCATCCCGCAGGGAATGCCTGCCGCGCTGAGCTCGGCCTCCCATTCGGCGGCATCGCGCGTCGCAAAGATCGCGCGCAGGTCGGATGCCATGGCCTCGAAATTCTCGCGTCGCGCATCGGGTGTCGCGAAACGTGCGTCGCTCAACCAGTCGCTGCGGTCGAGGTGCCTCGCGAGCGCAGCAAACTGGTTTTCCTGGACCACCCCGAGGGAGATGTGCCGACCGTCTCTGGTCTCGAACAAATCGGTAGTCGGAAGACCGCTGTAGCCCGTATTGCCCAGTCGCTTGAGACTGTTGCCCGTGACGAGATACGGCGTGACCGCAGAGGTCATGAAGGCCAGGCTCGCATCAAGCATCGAGACATCGATATAGGCCCCTTCGCCGGTCCGTTCACGCTGGAACAGCGCCCCCAGGATCGCCACCGCTGCGGTCTGCCCGGTCAGCGTATCGACGATCGGGAATCCGACGCGTACCGGCGGATCGCCTTCGGCTCCGCTCAACATCATCATCCCGCTGGTCGCCTGGACGATGTTGTCGATTGCCGGCCAGTCGCGTTGCGCGGAGTTCTGGCCATATCCCGAGACCGAACAATAAACGATGGTCGGCGCGATGTCCCTGACCGTCTCGTAACTCAGCCCGAGACGCCCGATCACGCCGGGACGAAAGTTCTCGAGGAGGACGTCCGCTCGCGCGACGATTCTCCGGGCAATGGCCTGCTCCTCCGGGTTCTTGAGGTCGAGCGCGATGGATTTCTTGCCGACATTTGCGGCGATGAAGGCCGGACTCATCCCGTCGAAGCGCCGGTCGCCACCATAGTTCCGGAATTGGTCGCCTGCCTTGGGTTCAATCTTGATGACCGTCGCACCCATAAGCCGCAGCAAGTGGGACGCGTAGGGGCCGGCCATGACATGGCTGAAGTCGGCAACAATTATTCCATCGAGCGGTTGCTTCACCCTCATTCTCCACATCTGATCTGGTCGCGGCCGACAACGCTGCTGCGGGCAACGCGGAATGCCGCGAGGCCGTCGATGCCAAGCGGCTCGAGCGCCTGTGCATTCACTTGCGCGTCGCGCAAATAGAGCGCGTCGAATTCTGCCTGGTCGGATTCGGGCAGGTCGCTGATCGCGATGCCACCTTCTTCGGCAGCGATCCTGCCCTCTTCGGCACCGATCCGGATTTCCTCTGCCAGCGCCGCTTCCCACACCGGTATGGAACTGTTGAGGATATCGCGCTGGACATCCGTCAGCCGATTCCAGCTGCGCTCCCCGATCGCGCGGGAAGGATATGCCCCGCGCGGGACCTTGAGCGTCGCGAAGTGATTGGTGACCTCGGCGAAATGGAGCACCTTGAAGGTGTCGACCGGGGCGACCACGCCATCGATAACGCCCTTGGCAAGCGCCGAATAGACCTCGCCCATCGGCATGTTTACCGGATCGGCGCCGAGATTCTGCAGGACACTCATCAGCTCGGTCGGAGCGCGCAGCCGCAGGCCCTGGAGGTCCTCCAGCTTCCGGACGGGGCGATCGCGTGTAACGATCCCGGGCAGCAGTCCTCCCTGGACCGCAAGGACCTTGAGACCGTCCAGTTCCTTGCCGATCTGCGGTATCGCGGCCTCGATGCAGCGATAGAGCGCCACTTGCGCTTCGACAGTCTCGGCCCCGCTGTAGAAGCCCGACTGCGTGCGGATGAGGTGCGAGCCGCCGCGCGTGTAAATCGGCGTTATCAGTCCGATATCGGCGACACCATGGCGCAACTCCTCCATCGACATGTCCGACGACAGCAGCGCTCCCGACCAGATCGGCCTGATTTTCAGGCCGCCGCCGGACCGGCTCTCGACGAAATCGATCCAGCGCTGGTCCGCACGGCTGAAGGGATGGGACGGCGGATAGGGCGTGGCATAGGTCAGTTCGGTCACGCCATCGGGTAACGGACGCGAGCAGGCTGCCAGCAGCATCAAGCCGAGCAAGGCGAGAAAACGTCTCATGCCAGTCCCTTCTCCTTGAGGAACCCGGCAACCATCCCGACCATACGATCGTGATCCCAGATCTTGGCGTCGACCATGTCGGCATCGATCGTCAGCACCGGAACGCCCGCTGCTTCGAGCGAGAGGGCGGTCAGCTTCGTGCCCGATTGCGAGAGGCGATTGTCGGGCGGCAGCAACAGGATCGCCGCATCGATCCCGCACCGCTCTGCCTCGCTGGTCATCCAGCCGTTCATCCATGGCGGCAGGTGGAGCACTTCGTTCATCGAAGCGACCCGGCTGGCGAGCGCCTCCATCGCATTGCCGTCGAGGTCGCGGATATACGCCGGGCCGGCAAACGGCATATACATCGACCAGACGAACACTGCCCCGAGCGATTCCTCAAGCGCCTGGTAGAAGCCGGGATCGTGCCATACGCCTGCTCCGATCCACATCAGGCGCAATCTTTCGTTCGACGATGCGCCCAGCCCCTGCTCGATCCGATCCATCACCTCGTCGCGGAACTTCCTGGCGTGAGCAACTGCCCAATCCGATCCCCGGTGCCATTGCGGGATCATCGTATTGGGCATCTGCTCGGCGATCGAAACGGGGCAAGGCCGCGCCTTGCCGAGCGCCTGTGCCGCCTCCCAGATATAGCCCTCCTGCTCGTTGATCCGTTCCATCAGATACTGGAGCTTTGCCTCTTCGAACTTCCTGCCCGTGCGGTTTTCCAGCAGCGCAATCAGGTCGCGAATTTCGCTGACCATCAGGGCAATCCGATCGGCCTGGTAGACGCGCCGCCAATCGCTCTTCGAATGGTCGAACCACCGTGGGTCCTTGCTCTCCCAGGCCGGCGCTTCCATCGGATAGAACTCCGTGCCTAGGGCCGAAGCCCATTGGCCGAAGACGTGCTGGATGCAGTCGCAGGTGAGGCGAGCGACCAGCACGGTCGGCTTGGGCAATCCGCCCCACGGCGCGGTCTTGGGATCGTTTGCCAGGGTACAGGCCAGTCCGAGCGAGCAATATTTGCAGCTGTTGGCGGGATATCCCGCCTCGACCATGGCATCGAAATAGACCGCGGAAAGCTGCTTGGCCGAGATATAGGCCGACCACCACTGATTGGTGATGATCGGGATATCCATGGCGTGGAAGATCTCGTGCGGGGTGTCGGCCTGGACGATGGCAAACGGCTCGCCATCCTCCACTA
>NZ_DBNHSF010000092.1:0-17468 GCF_057143545.1 Candidatus Andeanibacterium sp. | reverse complement strand
CGGCACGGAACAGAGCTGGTGGTGCGGCCCGGACGGATCGCTGCAGGAGCCGTGCTTCATCCCGCGCAGCGCCAATTCACCGGAAGGCGACGGCTATCTGGTCGCGCTGTTCGACAACCATGTCACCAATTATTCGGACCTGCTGCTGTTCGATGCGACCGATGTCGCCAAAGGCCCGATCTGCCGCGCCAAGCTGCCGATAAGGCTGCGCCAGGGCCTCCACGGCAACTGGGCAGGCGGCGAAAAGCTCGCCGCCTGATCGGGCGGAAGGGAAACGTCGAGTTCATCTCCCCCCACGGCCCGCTCTCCCCCAATAGAGCGGGCCGCTTTTTTACGAGGGAGCAATCCGGGGTCAGATGGCCGAGCTAAACCGGCGGGGGGAATGCTGGCGATAGGGATCGAACTGGGCGGCGATGCTGCGGGCATAGGGCAAGGCATGGGGTGCAAGCACGATCCGGCCATCGTCGAAGGCGCACAGACCCCGTTCCATGAACGGCCGCAGGCGCGGCAGCGCCTCGAGCATCAACCTGCCGCCGATTGCCGCCCGCCCCGCACATAAGAGGCCTTCGATCACGGAGCCGCGATAGCGGTCATCCGCCGTTCGCCGGATTCCGGCTGCCGAGGGCAAATGCCCTTGCGACAGGAGCATGCGATAGCGCCCGGCATTCTTCTCGTTCTGGACGATCAGATCGGGGAAGGAGCTGATCGCCGACGCGCCGAGACCGATCAGCACCGGGGCCTCGTCATCGGTGAAGCCCTGGAAATTGCGGCGGAGCCTGCCGGTCAGGGCGGCCTGCGCGAGCGGATCGCCCGGTAGCGCGAAATGGTCGAAGCCGACCGGCTCGTAACCCTTGTCGAGCAGGAAGCGATGTCCGAATTCGGCCATGGCGAAGCGCCGGTGCTGGTCAGGCAGGTCCGATGCATCGATCCGGCGCTGGCGCGGGACGAGGTGCGGGACATGGGCATAGCCGAACAGCGCGATGCGATTGGCGCCAAGCCGCGCGGCCTCGTCGAGCGCATGTTCGAGATCGCCGATCGTCTGCCCCGGCAGGCCATACATCAGGTCGAAATTGAGCGAAGCGACCCCTGCGCTGCGCAGGATCTCGACGCTGCGCTCGATCATCGCGGTCGGCTGGACCCGCCCGATCCGCTGCTGCAATTCGGGCGAGAAGGTCTGCACGCCGAGGCTGGCATAGCGCGCACCGACGGCCGACAGGACGGTGCCCCAGCAGGCGAACAGCGTGCGCGGATCGAGTTCGATCGAGATGTCGGGCCGGGCAAGTTCGAAATTGAGCGTCAGCGCATCGATCAAGCGTACGAAATCGGTCGGCGCGATCGCATTCGGGCTGCCGCCGCCGAAGGCGATGCGGGAGACTTGCGCGCCCTTGGGCAGCGCGGCCGCGACCAGCGCGATCTCGGCATGCAGGGCCTCGAGGTAGCTGGCGAGGCGTTGCTTGCGATTGGCGGCGCCGGTGTTGCAGCCGCAATACCAGCAGATCTGCTCGCAGAACGGAATGTGGAGATAGAGCGAAACCGGGCCCTCCGCGCCTTCGAGCGCCCGCGCATGGTCGCTCGCGCCGACTGAATCGGAAAATTCAGCCGCCGTCGGAAAGCTGGTGTAGCGCGGCACCGGCGTTTCAAGCAGTTCGGGAAAATGGGGCCACATGCCAACTTAGAAAGCAGCAATTGGCAGCCTCCGCATTGCGGTCCGTCAATAAATAGCAGCCTAATCTTCCTCGTCGTCGATCAGGATGCGGTTGGCCGCGCCGTCGAGATCCTCGAACTGGCCGCTGCGCATCGACCAGAAGAACGCACCCAATCCCAGCAGGCCGAGCCCCAGCGCCAGCGGGATCAGGATCAGCAACCCGTTCACTTTGCCGCCCTTGCCAGCCGGAGCGAATTGGCGACCACCACCAGCGAACTGAGCGACATCGCCAACGCAGCGATCATCGGCGTGACGAAACCGGCAATCGCCAGCGGTACGGCAAGCGTGTTGTAGCCGATCGCGAGCGCAAAGTTTTGCTTCACCACCCGCATGGTGCTGCGCGCCGTGTGGATCGCGCGCGGCAATGCCAGCAGGCTGTCCTGCACGAAGACCAGATCGGAGGCCTGCAACCCGACATCGCTCGCCGAGCCGGGAGCCATCGAGGAATCGGCCCTGGCCAGCGCCGGACCGTCATTGAGCCCGTCGCCGACCATCAGCACGCGATGGCCTCCGCCCTGCAACCTGGCGATTACCTCCTGCTTGGCCTGCGGCGAGATTCCGGCTTGCGCCTCAAGTCCGGTCTCCCGCGCCACGGCAGCGACCGATTCCGCGTTGTCGCCCGATACGATCTCGGGCGCGATCCGCATCTGCCCGAGCCGGGCAAGCGCGGCATTGGTATCGGGCCGAAGGCGATCGGAGAAAGGAATCAGCCAGGTCGGCGAGTCCTCGATTTCGAGCGCGACCGCGATTCCGCTTGCCGTTTCGGGCCGTCGCAATCCGACCCTGCGCCCATCCCAGAATGCAAAGACCCCCTCGCCCGGCCGCTCCTGGACCTGCTCGATCGAAGCCGGTCGTCGTTCCAACGCCGCCAGCGCATTGCCCAGTGCCTTCGAAACCGGATGGCGGCTGTGCGACGCGAGCGCAAGTGCGACCGAAGCGGCGTCCGCGGGCATCCGCTCCAGGACCTCTGGGTCGGGCACGGGCTTCCCGAGAGTCAACGTCCCTGTCTTGTCGAGCAATACCCGATCTACCTTCGCCAGGCGTTCGAGCGCGGATCCGTCCTTGACCATGATCCCGGCGCGCATCAGCGCCCCGCTGGCCACGACCTGCGCCACCGGCACCGCCAGGCCGAGCGCGCAGGGGCAGGTGATGATCAGCACCGACACCGCGATCACCAGCGACTGGTACCACCCCGCCCCGGCGATCATCCAGCCCGCGAAGGTCAGGGCCGCCAGCGAATGGACGGCAGGAGCATAGAGGCGCGCGGCGCGGTCGGCGAGCCGGACATATTTCGAACGGTCCTGCGCCGCCGCCTCCATCAGCCCGGCAATCTCGGCAAGAGTCGTATCGGCGCCTGTCGCAGTAACCCGGACATCGACCGGCGCGTCGAGATTGAGCGTTCCGGCCAGGACCTTGTCGCCGGTACCGGCGGACATCGGCGCGCTCTCTCCGGTGAGCAGGGCCTGGTCGAAGCGGCTGCTGCCGGAGATGATCTCGCCATCGGCCGCGAGCCGCTCGCCCGCGGCGACCCGCATCACCATGCCGGGCTCGAGCTGGTCCGATTTTCGCCAATCGAGCGATCCATCCGGGCCGATCGCCATTGCCCCCTGGGCCGCCTGGCTCAGCAGGGCATCGACTCCGGTCCGCGCCCGGTCGCGCATCATCGCATCGAGTGCGCGCCCCGCGAGCAGGAAGGCGAGCAGCATCAGCGCGCTGTCGAACCATGCCTCTTCGCCATTGGTCACCACTTCGTAGAAGCTGAGCAAGGTGGCGATAATCACGCCGAGCGAGATCGGCACGTCCATATTGGTCCGCCCGCGTTTCACCGCGCTCCAGGCCGAGCGGAAGAACGGCATCCCGCCATAGGCGATCGCGGGGATCCCGATTCCGGCCGAAATCCAGTGAAACAGGCTGCGCGTGGTCCCGTCCGCGCCCGACCACACGCTGACCGAGAGCAGCATCACATTCATCGCCGCAAAGGCCGATACCGCCAGCGGCGCGAGTAGCGGCTTTACCGCCGAATCCGATTTGGCGAAGACGCCCTTGCGCAGCTGGGCCTCGAACCCGACCCGGTCGAGTTCGGCCACCAGGTCGCGGGCCTTGAGGATATCCTCGTGCTCTATCGTGACCTGGCGAGCCGAGAGGTTGACGCGGGCAGAACGGATGCCGGGCCTGCCATTAAGGCCGCGTTCGATCCTGGCGATGCAACCGGCGCAGTGCATGCCGGGAACCGCCAGCACGGTCTGGCTGAGGTGCTTTGCCCGCTCCTGCGCCAGTTCGCTCACCGCAAATGTTCCTCCGCGCGCCACAGAATCCCACCATGCATCGCCTCCAGCCGCAAAATCCACCGCCCTTCGGGCAAGGCCTCACGCGAGCGGAAGCTGCCATCATCCTGAACACGAAATTCAAGCAGGAGATCGTCCGAACGGCCCAGCGGATGGCGCGCCGTGCCCTTGAGGGCAATCCCGGCCGGCGCACCGGCAAGCCCGACCGATAATCTTCCGTCATCTCGCCGCGAAACCCGCGGACTCCAGCCAAGGCTGCGCGCCTGCTCGGCCTGGGCAAGCCAACTGTTGAATTCCTGGCTGGCGACGTAGGAATTCTCGACCACCGCGCCCGAAAAATTCGAGCGCGCCAGCATCGCCATCGAGACGTTCACGGTGACGATAATGCCGAAGAACACCACCAGGATGCCTGTCGCGTGCCAGCCGGTGAAGCCTCCTTGTCCACGCCGCTGCGCCATCAATCCCCTCCCGGCCCATCAAAGCGAGTGGTCTCGCGATCGCTTTCGCTTGTCCCATCCTGCGCGGTGAGGACGAAAGCGAATTCCTGGTCGGTCGTTCCCCTTGGCGCCACTACATAGGCGCGCATGGTCTCGATCGAATCCGCGTCAACCTCGCGGGTGAGCGAACGAGCGGCGGCATCCCGCGGGATTTCCTCGGTCCACATTATGCCGCCGGGCAATCCGTCAAGCGAGACCGCCATCTCACGCGGCCGATTTTGCATGTTGCGCAGCTTGAGCGTGTAGGAATTGCGGACCGAACCATCGCTCATCAGCATGAACGGCGGATTTCGATCCGGGGCCACGGTAAGGTCGGTCCGGCTGCGATTGCCGAGCGCGAACAGCAGGGCGACGCCGATCGCGCTCCAGACCGCGAAGTAGGCGATGGTGCGCAAATGCAGGATCGATTTCCACACCGGACGCGGCGGTTCGCCCTCCGCCTCGCGTTTACAGTCCTCGAGAGTGGCGTAGTCGATCAACCCGCGCGGGCGGCCGATTTCGGCCATGACCTTGTCGCAGGCATCGATGCACAAAGCGCAGGTGATGCAGGCGATATCGGGACCCTTGCGAATGTCGTAACCGGTCGGACAGACATTGACGCATTGGTTGCAATCGATGCAGTCGCCAAATTTGCCCGGCTCCTTTTGTGCTTTCTTGAGGCTCCCGCGCGGCTCGCCCCGCCAGTCCTTGTAGGTGACGATCAGCGACTTCTCGTCGAGCATGGCCGTCTGAATGCGCGGCCACGGGCACATATAGATGCACACTTGCTCGCGGGCGAAGCCGCCCATCAGCACGGTTGTGAAAGTGAGAACCGCAACCGTGATGTAGGCGACAGGAGCCGCCTCCCCCGCCCAGAAATCTTGCACCAGTGTTGGCGCATCGGCGAAATACATGATCCACGCGCCACCGGTCCAGAATCCGATCACCAGGTAGATCGACCATTTGAAGGCGCGTTTCGCGATCTTCTTCGGGCCCCAGGGCGCGGCATCGAGCCGCATCCTTGCGTTGCGGTCGCCATCCACGAAGCGGTCGACATGCTGGAACAGGTCTGTCCAGACGGTTTGCGGGCAGGCATAGCCGCACCATGCCCGGCCGACCGCGCTGGTCACCAGGAACAGGCCGATCCCCGCCATGATCAGCAGTCCGGCAACGAAATAGAATTCGTGCGGCCAGATCTCGATGTCGAACATGTAGAAGCGCCGGTTCGCGAGATCGATCAGCACCGCCTGATCGGGCGCATAGGGGCCGCGATCCCAGCGTAGCCAGGGTGTGCCGTAATAGATTCCGAGTGTGACCAGCATCACCAGCCATTTGAAGCGGCGAAATGGCCCGTCGATCCGTTTGGGATGGACGAATTGGCGCTTCTCGTAGAGCTTCTGCGGTTCGGCGAGACCGTGGCCCTCGAGCCGGACCTTGCTGATGTCTATCCGGTCAGGGCTGTTCATCACCCTCTACCGCCGGGGTTTCGGCGACCTCCTCTATGAAGTCTTCGCCCCCTCCCAGCGAGTGCACATAGGCCGCCAGCATCTTGATGGTGACCGGATCCAGCCGGTCGCCCCAGGCCGGCATCACCCCGTTGCGCGGGTTGCTGATCATTTCAACGACAGTCGCCTTGTCATTTCCGTAAAGCGAGATCGCATCGGCCAGGTTGGGCGCCCCGAACTCGCGCAATCCGGTACCGTCCGGTCCGTGACAAATTGCGCAGTTCGTCTCGAACAGCGTCGCTCCTGCGGCATTCGCAGGCCCGTTCCCGGACAGCGACAGGACATGGTCGGCAACATCGTCGATCTGCGCGGCGGTCAGGATCCCGTCGCGGCCGAAGGCCGGCATAAGGCTGAAACGGGTCTCGTCGTCGCCCGGGTGGCGGATGCCGTGGAGCAAGGTGTATTCGATCTCGCTTATATTGCCGCCCCACAGCCAGTCATCGTCGTTGAGGTTCGGATAGCCAGGGCTCCCGGCGGCGCCCGAACCATGGCACTGGACGCAGTTGACCTTGAAGGCCGCACTGCCTCCGGCAATGGCCCGCTGCATCAGTTCATCGTTCCCCGCGATCTTTTCCACCGGTGTGATCGACAATGCCGAGACGGTTTCCGCCCGGCCGGCGCTCTGCCGCTCGAGTTCTTCGGCCAGCGCGCCACGGCTGGTCCAGCCAAGCACGCCTTCGGTTCCCTGCTCGATCAACGGCAAGGCCGGATAGGCGATCACATAGCCGATCGCCCAGAGGATCGTGGCATAAAAGGTCAGCACCCACCAGCGCGGCATCGGGGTATCGAGTTCCTCGATCCCGTCCCATTCATGGCCGACGGTTTCAGTGCCGGTGGCTTCGTCGATGTGCTTGTTTTCAGCCATCGCTTTCTTCCTTGAAAATGGCTTCGGCGGCGTCCTGGTTGCGCTTCTTCGCACCCGGTCTGAATGGCCATGCGCTCAGCACGAGGAATATGATCACCATTGCCAGCAGGCCCCAGCTATCGGCGATCTGGCGCAGGGTCTCGTAGATCGAATGATCGCTCATCGGCCGGTCTCCGAGGCAAGCACTTCCTGTGCGGCCGCGCTGTTCACATCGACCAGCGTGCCGAGCATCTGGAGATAGGCGACCAGCGCATCCATTTCGGTCAGGCGACCGGGATTCCCGTCGAAATCGCGGATCTGCACCTTGGGATATCGCTCCGCGAGATCGCCCGGATCGGCATCGGGATCGGCCTGGGCGAGAAGGTCTGCCTGTGCCCGTTCGATATCGGTCTCGCTGTAAGGCACGCCCACCAGCGCCAGCGAAGACAGGCGCGCCGCAGGATCGCCGATTTCGAGATCGGTTTCGGCAAGGAAGCGATAAGTCGGCATCACGCTTTCAGGCACGACCGCGCGCGGATCGATCAGATGCTGAACATGCCATTCGTCGGAATAGCGTCCTCCGACCCTTGCAAGGTCCGGGCCCGTCCGTTTCGAACCCCATTGGAAGGGATGGTCATACATGCTCTCTGCGGCCAGGCTGTAATGGCCATAGCGTTCGACCTCGTCGCGGAACGGGCGGATCATCTGGCTGTGGCAGACATGGCACCCTTCGCGGACATAGATGTCGCGCCCGGCCTGTTCGAGCGGGGTATAGGGCCGCATGCCGTCGACCTTCTCGATCGTGTTGTCGATCCAGAACAGCGGCGCGATCTCCACGATCCCGCCGACGATCACCGCGATGAATGCGAACACGCCAAGCAGGGTGACGTTGCGTTCGAGCTTCTTGTGCTGCTGCGTAAGGCTTGCCATCGTTCCTGCTCCTTACTCGGCCGGGACCGCGACGGCAGGCCGGTCGCGGGCTTCGTCATATGCGGGAGTATACATCGGCGTTTCCTGACGCTTGTGGCCCAGGATCGTGCGCCAGACATTCACCACCAACAGGACTGCGCCGGCAAGGTAGAGCAGGCCGCCCAGGGCGCGCAGCAGATACATGTTGAACAGGGCCGCGGTGGTATCGACGAAGCTGTTCACCAGGTAGCCGGTCGCAGGATCGTATTCCGCCCACATCAGCCCCTGGGTGATCCCGGCCACCCACATCGAACCAGCGTAGAACACGATACCGGCGGTCGCGAGCCAGAAATGCCAGTTGACCATGCGCAGGCTGTAAAGACGGTCCCTTCCCCACAGTCGCGGGACCAGGAAATAGATCACCGCGAAAGTGATCATCCCGTTCCAGCCAAGTGCGCCCGAATGGACATGGCCAATCGTCCAGTCTGTGTAATGCGAGAGGGAGTTGACCCATTTGATCGACATCATCGGGCCTTCGAAGGTGCTCATCCCGTAGAACGCGAGGCTGATCACGAACATCCGGATGATCGGATCGGTGCGAACCTTGTCCCATGCGCCGTTAAGCGTCATCAACCCGTTGATCATGCCGCCCCAGCTGGGCATCCACAGCATGACCGAAAACACCATGCCGAGCGTCTGCGCCCAGTCGGGCAGCGCGGTATAATGAAGGTGATGCGGCCCGGCCCAGATATAGAGGAAGATCAGCGACCAGAAATGCACGATCGAAAGGCGATAGGAATAGATCGGCCGCTCGGCTTGCTTGGGTACGAAGTAATACATCATCGCCAGGAACCCGGCGGTAAGGAAGAAGCCGACCGCGTTGTGTCCGTACCACCATTGCACCAGCGCGCCCTGCACCCCGCCGAAGAAGGGATAGGACTTCGACCCGAGCAAACTCACCGGCACATCAAAATTGTTCACCAAGTGCAGCATGGCCACGGTGATGATGAAGCTCAGGTAGAACCAGTTCGCGACATAGATATGCGGCTCCTTGCGCTTCACGATCGTGCCGACGAACACCGCGAGATAGGCGACCCACACGATCGTCAGCCACCAGTCGACATACCATTCGGGTTCGGCATATTCCTTCGATTGGGTGATCCCGAGCAGGTAGCCGGTCGCCGCCAGCACGATGAACAGCTGGTAACCCCAGAAGACGAAGCGGGCGAGGCCGGGAAAGGCCAGCCGCGCGCGGCAGGTCCGCTGGACTACATAGAAGGACGAGGCGATCAGCGCATTGCCGCCAAATGCAAAGATCACGGCAGAAGTATGCAATGGCCGGGCCCGGCCGAAATTGAACCAAGGTTCGAAATTGAGCTGCGGAAAGGCCAACTGCAGCGCGACGAGCAGGCCGGCGGAAAGGCCGGCCATGCCCCAGAAGATCGTCGCGATCACGCCCCAGCGGATCGGGTCGTCGTCATATTTCCCCTGGTCGGGCGTTCTCAGGATGCCCTTGGCGATCGCGCCGTAATCCGCGGTCGTGAGGCTGGCCCACAGCGCGATCAGGGCGGCGATGGCGACAATCGTCATATGCGCGGCGAAACCCGCATCCTTGGCCGCGGCAACCGCGACGATGGCCAGGAACAGGATCACCAGCCAGATGCCTGCGCGCGATACGACTCTTTCCATGGGTTTGGTCCCTCCAGGTCCTGGGGCGCCATTGCGCCTGCCGACTCGGTGCAACATTGATCGCTATCAAATGGGATTGTCTCAACCCCTCATTTTTTTCGCAACTGCACAAATTGCGCCGGGTCAATGTTCGATGGCCCCGGTGATGGGATTGCCCAGCGGGCGTCGCAACACCCTGAGCTGCGCGGTGCGGCTACTGCGATGCGTATGGGAAGTTTGATATGCGAATGATGATTTCTGCGGCTGCCCTCTCGGTCGCGCTCGCCTTTGCCGGCCCGGCGCAGGCCGAGGACATGCAAGGCAAGGTCCAGGTCAAATTGATGGGAACCGCCCTGCTGGTTGATGGCGAGCTAAAGGCCGTCAACACCGACCTGATCGGGGTGCCCGCCGGCACCCAGACCGAGGGCAACGACAATTACGTACCGACGCTGGCGATCGAATATTTCCTCTCGAACAGCCTTTCGATCGAGACGATCTGCTGCGTCACCCAGCACGATGTCGATACCAGCGCCGGTCCGCTGACCGGGGCTGAGCTGGTGGCCGACGCAACGATCATCCCGGCGACCTTCACGCTCAAATACCATTTCGGCGATCATTCGACCGTGACGCCCTATGTCGGCGTCGGGCCGACCTATTTCTGGGTGATCGACGACAAGCCGGGAGCCGGGTCGATCGGGCTGGGCGCAACCGGCTTCGACCTCGACGACGCATTCGGCGTGGCCCTGCAGGCGGGCGTGGACGTCCCGCTCGGTGCCGGCGGGGCGATCCTGGCGCTCGACGCGAAGAAACATTTCGTGAGCGCCGACGCGCATTGGTATGCGGGCAGCGTCGAGGTCCTCGCAACCGAGCACAAGCTCGATCCGTGGGTCCTCAGCGCGGGTGTCGGAATGGCCTTCTAGTCAGCCGGCGCGGGCTTCGAGCGCCTCGCGATCGAGGATCGTGACCGCCCGGCGCGAAGGCAGGTCGACCACGCCGTCCTTCTTGAGCCGGGTGAACTGGCGGCTGACGGTTTCGATCGTCAACCCCAGCACGTCAGCCACCTGCTGCCGCGAAAACGGCAGTTCGAAGCTCCGCAGGCGAGGTACTCCCTCCCCTTCGCAGCCTGGATCGATCAACCGTTCGGACATTTCGAGCAGGAAGGTTGCCAGCCGCTCCTCGGCATTCTTGCGGCCCAGGAGCAGCATCCAGTTGCGCGTGCGGTCGAGCTCGGTCAGGGTGCGCTTGAGCAGCTTGTGTTCGAGCTTGGGGTGCTGGCTGGCAAAATTGTCGAAATCGGAGCGCGAAAAGACGCAGACATTGGCGTCGGTCAGCGCGATCACGCTGTGCCTGGTCTTGGCGCCGAAGGGACGCCCGATAAAGTCCGACGGATAGACCACGCCGACGGTCTGCTCACGACCGTCCTCGGTCCCGATCGAGAGCTTGAGCACGCCTTCGATGACATTGGCGACCAGCAGCGATTCATCGCCTTCCCAGATCAGCGACTCGCCCGCGGCAAGCTTGCGGCGGCGGCCAATGGCGTTCAACGCCTGGATCTCCGAAGCGTCCAAAGCCGCGCAGATCGCCCGGTTCCGGACAAGGCAAGTGTCGCAATAGCTCATAATCTGCGCATATCAGCGGCAATGACCTGTCACAACAAGACTTGTCGTGACAAAGATCGCCCCGTCTCTCCCTATCTATCCGCCCGGCAAGGCGAACCGCGGTGAATCGCCGCGCTTTGACCCCGCGCAAGGTTTGTAAGCATCGCTTACAATATTTTACAATGACAATCCGAATGAGGAGTCGCATCGAGTGCCTCCAAGGGGAGAATGACCATGGCCCAGATCGTTGGCGGATTTGCCGTTTCGCACACCCCGACAATCGCCTTTGCGCAGGATGCGGGAAAACAGGACGATCCGGTATGGAAGCCCATTTTCGAGGGCTTCGAGCCGGTCAAGCAATGGCTCGCCGATACGCGGCCGGACGTGATCGTCTATGTCTACAACGATCACATGACCTCGTTCTGGATGCGGCATTATTCGCATTTCGCGATCGGCATCGGCGAAGAATATGCGGCGGCCGACGAAGGCGGCGGCCCGCGCAGGATTCCGCCGATCAAGGGCGATCCGCAACTGGCCGAACATATCGCCTTCGGGATGGTCGCCGACGAATTCGACCTCTCCTACTGGCAGGGCATGGGGCTCGACCACGGGGCGTTCAGCCCGCTTTCGGTGCTGCTGCCGCACAGCGACCAGGAAGGCTGGCCGTGCCGGATTGTGCCGCTGCAATGCGGTGTGCTCGAACTGCCGATCCCCAAGGCCAAGCGCTTCTGGGATTTCGGCCGCTCGCTCCGGCGCGCGATCCAGAACTATCCCGCCGACATCAAGGTCGCGATCGCAGGGACCGGTGGGTTGTCGCACCAGGTCCATGGCGAGCGCTGCGGCTTCAACAATGTCGATTGGGACCATGAATTCATGGACCGGCTGGCAAACGATCCCGAGAGCCTGATTCATATACCGATCGGCGAACTGGTCAGGCTCGGCGGAATGGAAGGCGCCGAGATCGTGATGTGGCTGCTGATGCGCGGCGCGCTGGCACCCAGGGTCAACGAACTCCATCGCAGCTTCTTCCTGCCCTCGATGACGTCGATCGCCTCGATGGTGTTCGAAGATGTGGAGGAGGACCCTTCGCCCGAGAGCAAGGAGGAATACGCCAAGCGCATCTATTGGGACGTCGAACCGGCGCTGGGGCTCGAAGGCACCTATCCCTTCACCATCACCCGCAGCGCCAAGGCCTGGCGGATCAACAATTTCCTCCACACGATCGTCGAACCGGGTTTCCGCGAGCGATTCAAACGGGATTTCGAGGGACTGGCCGACGAGTACCGACTGACCGAGGAGGAAAAGCGCCTGATCCGCACGCAGGACTGGATCGGGATGATCCGCTACGGGGTGATCTTCTTCAACCTCGAAAAGCTCGCGCCGGTCGTGGGCCTCGGCAATATCGACGTCTATGCGGCAATGAAGGGCATGACCGTCCCCGAGTTCCAGCAGACCCGCAACGCCGCGATCAATTACGATGTCGCGGGCGCGGACGCCTGAATTCCGGGGAGCGAACCGGGCCGGGCCTCGTCCGCCATTTCCCAAGTTGAAAGCCGTGTCCCGAGCGGGCATAGGCGCAGCCCATGCATGATCTACGCTTCATTCGCGACAATCCGCAGGAATTCGACGCCGCCCTGAACAAGCGCGGGGTCGAGCCGCAAGCGCAGGCAATTGTTGAACTCGACGCCCGGCGGCGCGACGTCTCGACCCGCATGCAGGAGGCCCAGAACCGCCGCAACGAAGCCTCCAAGGCGATCGGCCAGGCGATGGGCCAGGGCGATACTGCCAAAGCCGAAGCGCTCAAGGCCGAAGTCGCCGAAATCAAGGACGTGCTGCCCGCGCTCGAAGAGGAAGAGCGCCAGCTATCGGGCGAGCTCAACGACCTGTTGGCTTCGATCCCCAACCTGCCGGCCGACGATGTCCCCGAGGGCGCGGACGAACACGGCAATGTCGAGCAGAAGGTCTGGGGCCAGAAGCGCAATTTCATTTTCGAACCCAAGGAGCACGCCGACCTTGGCCCGCCGCTGGGGCTCGATTTCGAGACCGCGGCGAAGATTTCTGGCGCGCGCTTCGCGTTCCTCAAGGGCGGGATGGCGCGGCTCGAACGCGCGCTCGGCCAGTTCATGCTCGATCTCCAGACCCGGCAGAACGGCTATCTCGAATGCGCCCCGCCGCTCTTGGTGCGCGACGAGGCCCTGTTCGGCACCGGGCAACTACCGAAATTTGAGGATGACCAGTTCGCAACCTACCTCAAGCCTGACGTCGCCGAATATATCAGACGAGGAGAATTCTTTGTCGTGTCCCAGTATTTTGGGACAAGTGAAGATGGGCGACAGACTGCGGAAAAGGTTATTGCCGATATCTTGGACCGCGTTCCGCAAGCTAACGAACGCCGTTGGCTAATCCCCACCGCCGAGGTCAGCCTGACCAATGCAGTGCGCGAGGCCATCTGGGACCCGTCCGAATTCCCGATGCGGCTGACCGCGCTCACCCCCTGCTTCCGCAGCGAGGCCGGTGCGGCGGGCAAGGATACGCGCGGGTTCATCCGCCAGCACCAGTTCGACAAGGTCGAGCTAGTTTCGATCTGCCTCCCCGAACAGGCGGCGGACGAGCACGAATATATGCTGCGCTCGGCGGAAATGGTGCTCGAAGCGCTCGACCTGCCATATCGCCGGATGCTGCTCTGCGCGGGCGACATGGGCTTCGGAGCGCGGAAGACCTACGATCTCGAAGTGTGGCTGCCGGGGCAGGACGCCTGGCGCGAGATCAGCTCGGTCAGCTGGTGCGGCGATTTCCAGGCGCGGCGGATGAATGCCCGCTACCGTCCCGAGGGCGAGAAAGGCACTGCCTTCCTCCACACGCTCAATGGCTCGGGGCTGGCGGTCGGGCGGGCGCTGGTCGCGGTGCTCGAGAATTTCCAGCAGGAGGATGGCTCGGTCGATGTTCCCACCGTGCTGCATCCCTACATGGGCGGCGTGACGCGGCTGGAGCCTGCGTCGTGACCCTTCGCGGCACCGCTCTCTCCTCCCCCTTGAGGGGGAGGCAGGGTGGGGGTGTACTGCCGCTGGCGTTGACGCTCGGCCTTGTGGCCTCGCTCCCCCACCCCCATCCCCTCCCCACCGGGGAGGGGTGACCGGGTGAGAATCCTCCTCACCAATGACGATGGCGTCCACGCTCCGGGAATGGAGGTGCTGGAGACGATCGCGCGCCAGCTGTCCGACGACATCTGGATCTGTGCCCCGGCCGAAGAGGCATCGGGCGCGGGCCATTCGCTGACCCTCAACCAGCCGGTCCGGTTGCGCGAACTGGGCGAGCGGCGCTTTTGCGTGTCGGGCACGCCGACCGATGCGGTGACGCTGGGATTGCGCAAGGTCCTTCCGGGCAGGCCCGACCTGATCCTCTCGGGCGTCAATCGCGGCGAGAATCTGGGCGACGACGTGACCTATTCGGGCACCGTTTCGGCTGCGATCGAAGGCGCGCTGGCGGGTATCCGTTCGATCGCGCTGAGCCAGCAGATGCTGGGCGAAGGGCACGGCTTTTCGGCGGCGCAGGCCTGGGGCGCGAAAGTCGTGGCGCCGTTGCTCGATTTCCGGTTCGCCGAGCGCACGCTCATCAACATCAACTTCCCCTCGCTCCCGGCGGACGGGGTCAAGGGGATCAAGGTCGTCCGCCAGGGCTTTCACGATTATGGCCGCGGCACGGTTGTCGAAGGCCGCGATCCGCGCGGACGGCCCTATTTCTGGTTCGGCCTCGACGACATCGAACATACGCCGGGCCACGAGACCGACCTCGAAGCGGTCGCCGACGGGTTCATCGCGGTCACACCGCTGCAGCTCGACCTGACTCACTATTCCTCGCTGGGAATGCTATCGGAACGGTTCCTATAGGTGAGAATCCAGGACTCATGAGGGAAGGATGAGCCAAAAGGGCAAGCTCCGCTTGCGTCGCTTCCGGCCGCTCAGGCGAGCGGTCAATGTGCCGGTCTGGGCCGATGCGGGACTTCGCCTGGGCGCGGCCTTGGGGCTCGTCTTCATCGTCGTGCTGATCCACTATTTCGACCGCGACGGGCTGATCGACCACCATGATGGCCATGTCAGCTTCCTCGACGTGGTCTATTTCACCATGATCTCGATCACCACCACCGGCTTCGGCGACATCGCACCGATCAGCGACCGCTCGCGGCTGGTGGAAGCAGCGATCGTTACTCCGATCAGGGTGGCGGTGATCTTCATCTTTGTCGGCACCGCCTATAACTTCCTCATCAAGCACAGCTGGGAGAAATACCGCATGTCCCGCATCCAGGAGCAGCTGTCCGACCACATCGTGGTGCTCGGCTTCGGCGTGAGCGGTTCGGAAGCCGTGAACGAACTGATCGAACGCGGCACCGATCCCCACAAGATCGTGGTCATGGACGGCAGGCCGGACCGGCTCGAACTTGCCGAAGAGCTGGGCTGCAACGTGATCGAGGCCGACGCCTCACGCGACGAGAGCCTGATGGCGGTGCGGATCGCCGAGGCGCAATCGGTGCTGGTGTCGGCCGGACGCGACGACACTTCAATCCTGATCGTGCTGACCGTGCGCCACCTCGCGCCCAATGTCCCGATCAGCGTGGTGGTGCGCGCCGCCGACAACGAACTGCTCGCCCGCCAAGCCGGGGCCGACAACGTCATCAACCCGGTCCGTTTCACCGGGCTGCTGCTGGCCGGTTCGGCGCAAGGCAGCCACCTAGCCGATTACATGGTCGACCTCGCCTCGGTCTCGGGCCGGGTGCAACTGGTCGAGCGCCCGGTCGCGCCGGAGGAAGTGGGCAAGTCGCTCAGCCACCTCGCCAGCGGCGGCAATGGCCTGAGGATCTATCGCGACGGCAACGCCTATGGCTTCTGGGAGAAACAGGCCCGCAAGCTCAGGGCCGGCGATATCGTGGTCGAAATCCTCCCCACCGCGAGCAGCGAAAACGGGACGGAAAATCCCGTCAGCTGAGCACCACGAACACCCCGCCCATCGCCGCCATCCCGACGATGAAATAGCCGGCGTCGATCGCGAACAGCTTGCCCGGGCGCATCTGGAACAGGTAATTGATGCCGATCGCCGGGGCCATGATCGCCGCGCCGAAGCCCAGCGCCATCATCATGATGACATGCGGCGACGGGGCGGTCCGCGCGAGCAAATGGCCGAACATCACCGCGATCAGCAGTTCGAACAGGAAACACAGCAGCATGATCAGCCAGGTCGGGTTCTGCCCTTCGCGCGGCCCGGCCTTCATCATCTCATCGGTAATGCCGTTCATCTCGCGCCAGGGCTTGCCGAACAACGGACCATACCAGACCGCGCCGATCACGAAGAACGCCAGCGCCCCAAGGAACGCCGCCAGCAGGTTTACCTCGCCCATTTGTGCTACTCCCCCTTCGCCACGCCCATGATCGGGCGTGACTCCGCATCGCAGGATAGCTAGAGGCGCGCGCCATGGCCACCATCATCAAACACGCCCCCAAGGTCGGGATGGTCTCGCTCGGCTGCCCCAAGGCGCTGGTCGATAGCGAGCGCATCCTCACCCGCCTCAGGGCCGACGGCTATGCGATGAGCCCCGACTACGCCGGGGCCGACGTGGTGCTGGTCAACACCTGCGGGTTTCTCGATTCCGCCAAGGAGGAGAGCCTCGCCGCGATCGGCGAAGCGATCGCCGAGAACGGGCGGGTGATCGTGACCGGCTGCATGGGCAGCGAGGCCGAGACGATCCGCGCGCGCTTCCCGCAAGTGCTCGCGATCACCGGCGCGCAGCAATACGAGGCGGTGGTCGAGGCGGTCCACGAGGCCTCCCCGCCGGGCCAGGGGCCGTTCGTGGATCTCATTCCTCAACCGGACGTGAAACTGACCCCGCGCCATTACAGCTACCTCAAGATTTCCGAGGGCTGCAATCATTCCTGCGCCTTCTGCATCATCCCGCAATTGCGCGGCAAGCTCGCCAGCCGGCGGGTCGACGCGGTGCTGCGCGAGGCCGAGAAGCTGGTCGCCGCCGGGACGAAGGAGCTCCTCGTCATCAGCCAGGACACCTCGGCCTATGGCGTCGACATCCGCCACGAGAGCCGCGACTGGCACGGACAACCAGTCCGCGCCCATTTGACCGACCTTGCCCGCGAACTCGGCCGCCTCAAGACGCCGGAGGGCGAGCAGCCGTGGGTCCGCCTCCACTATGTCTACCCCTACCCGCATGTCGACGCGGTGATCCCGCTGATGGCCGAGGGCCTCATCACCCCCTATCTCGACATTCCCTTCCAGCACGCCAGCCCCAAGGTGCTCAAGGCGATGAAGCGCCCGGCGAACGAAGCGAAAGTGCTCGAACGGGTGCGGGCGTGGCGCGCGCTCGTGCCCGATCTCACGATCCGCTCGAGCTTCGTGGTCGGCTTCCCCGGAGAGACCGAGGAGGATTTCCGCTACCTCCTCGACTGGCTCGACGAGGCCCAGCTCGACCGGGTCGGCG
>NZ_DBNHSF010000091.1:0-40292 GCF_057143545.1 Candidatus Andeanibacterium sp. | reverse complement strand
GGCGGATTGGCGGTGCTGTACGGCAATATCGCCGAAGACGGCTGCATCGTGAAGACCGCCGGGGTCGACGAGAGCATCCTCAAATTTTCGGGTCCGGCCAAGGTGTTCGAGAGCCAGGACGCCGCCGTCACCGCGATCCTGACCGACCAGGTCAAGGAAGGCGACGTGGTCGTGATCCGCTATGAAGGACCCAAGGGCGGGCCGGGGATGCAGGAAATGCTCTATCCCACGAGCTACCTCAAATCGAAGGGACTCGGGAAAGCCTGCGCGCTGTTCACCGACGGGCGCTTCTCGGGCGGCACTTCGGGCCTGTCGATCGGCCATGCCTCGCCCGAAGCGGCCGAAGGCGGGGCGATTGCACTGGTCGAGGAAGGCGATACGATCGAAATCGACATTCCGGGCCGCACGGTCAATCTGCTGGTGTCCGATGCCGTCCTGGCCGACCGCCGCACAGCGATGGAAGCCCGGGGCTGGAAGCCCGCCAAGCCGCGCAGCCGCAAGGTCTCGGCCGCGCTCAAGGCCTATGCCGCGATGACCACCAGCGCCGCGCGCGGGGCCGTGCGCGACGTCAGCCAGCTCGACCAGAGCTGACCGGATGCGCCTGATCCGACGCGGTTTCGGGACGATCCGATCCTGCGGCGGGTTCAGAAGTTTAGCGAATTGCTGCTACGGACAGTGCCGATGAGCAGCGTGTCGAACCAGATCCTCACGGTCGCGCAAATGCAGGCCGCGGAGCAGTCCCTGATCGATGCCGGAAGCAGCGTCGAGGCGCTGATGCGTGTGGCGGGGGAAGGCGCGGCGCAGTGGATCTACCGCATGGCGTGGCCGAAGCCGGTCACCGTGTTGTGCGGCCCGGGCAACAATGGCGGCGACGGTTATGTCATTGCCGAAACGCTCCGACAGCGCGGCCTCGACGTCGCGGTGGTGGCCCCGATCGAGCCGGAAACCGCCGCCGCGAAGGATGCCCGCAAGGCCTATCGGGGGCCCGTGGCCAAGGATGCCGGCGAGCGGCATGGCGGAACCTTCGTCGACTGCCTGTTCGGCAGCGGGCTGGCCCGGCCCCTGTCCGCGCAATTGCTGGAACTCCTGACACAGCTCGCGGGGACGCATCATCATCGCATTGCCGTCGACTTGCCAAGCGGGATCGAAAGCGACAGCGGCCAGCGGCTCAACCAGGGCCTGCCCGATTACGATTGCACGATCGCGCTCGGAGCGTGGAAGTTCGCCCATTGGCTGATGCCAGCGGCGGCCGGGATGGGCGCGCGCAAGCTGGTGCCGATCGGCGTTGAGCGCGTCCCCGATAGCGCCAGCCTGGTCGCCAGACCGCATTTCAACCCGCCGGCACCGGCCGACCATAAGTACAGCCGCGGCTTGCTCGCCGTGGTTGCGGGCCAGATGCCCGGCGCCAGCCTGCTGGCCGCCCGCGCGGCGATGCATGGCGGGGCGGGCTATGTGAAGCTGGCGGCGCAGAAGCCGCCCGCCAATTGCCCGGACGGGTTGGTGGTCGATCCGCGCGCCAAATCCGACCCTCGCACCGCGGCGATGCTGATCGGTCCGGGGCTTGGCCGGACACCGGACAACATCAAGGCGTTGCGCGAGTGGATCGCCGAAAGCCTGCCGCTGGTGCTCGATGCCGATGCGCTCGCGCTGCTCCAGCCTGCAATGCTCGCCAATCGCTCGCGACCCACGATTGCCACCCCGCATAGCGGCGAACTTTCGATCATGGCCGAAAGCTTCGGGGTCCAGGCGACCGGGAAGGTCGATCTGGCGAGGCAGCTCGCGAGCAAGACAGGAATGCTGATCATTGCCAAGGGGCCCGACACGGTGATCGCTTCGCCCGAGGGTCGGATTGCGATTGCCCCGACCGGCTCGAGCTGGCTTTCGACCGCGGGAACCGGCGACATCCTCGCCGGGCTGGTGGCTAGCCGGCTCGCCGCAGGTTCCGATCCGTTCGAGGCAGCCTGCGAAGGCGTCTGGCTGCATGGCGAGGCGGCGCGGCTGGCTGGAGCGGCCTTTGCCGCAGAGGACCTGATCGCGCATATTCCCGCTGCCTACACCGCCTGCCTGTGAGCGAACCGGGCGAAATCGTCCGCGTCGCCGCCAAGGGCGATGGCGTCACGGCGGATGGGCGGCATGTCCCGCTGACTGCGCCGGGCGACCTCATCGCGGCCGATGGACAGATCCATCGCGGCCCGCATCATGTCGAACCGCCGTGCCGCCACTTCGGCAGATGTGGCGGATGCCAGCTGCAGCATTGCGACGAAGCGACTCTGGCCCAATTCGTCAGCGACCGGGTCGTCAATGCCGCCAAGGGGCAGGGCATCGAGCCGGATCTATTGGTGCCCGCCTATCTGTCGCCACCATCCAGCAGGCGCCGCGCGACCCTGCATGCGCAAAATGGCGGGAGCGGCGCGCAAATCGGCTTCCGCGAGGCCGGATCGCACCGTCTCGTAAACCTGAGCGAATGCCATGTGCTCGCTCCCGAATTGTTCGACGCGGCGCGGCTGCTGCGCGGCCTGCTCGATGACCGGAAGGGCAAATATGCGGCCGAACTCGAATTGACGCTGGCCGACCAGGGCGTCGATTGCGGGATCAAGGGCCTGATATTCGAAGGACTCGAAGCGGCGGAAGGACTGCTCGATTTCGCCCGTTCGAACGGGTTTGCGCGCCTGACTGTCGACGAGGGCTATGGTCCCGAGACGCGCTGGGAGCCCGAGCCGGTCACGATCACCCTTTCGGGCACCCCCGTGGCCCTGCCGTCCGGCGCATTCCTTCAGGCCACGAAAGATGCGGAGGAAGCGCTGGTTGCAGCAGCTGTGGAATGGCTCAGGGACTCGAACACCGTTGCCGACCTGTTTTCAGGCCTGGGGACCTTTGCCTTTGCGTTGGCCGGTTCTGCCAGGGTGCTGGCAGTCGAGGCCGCGCGCGAAGCGCATCGCGCCTGCAAGGCAGCTGCAGGAACCAGCGGCAAGGCCGTTCACGCGCTCCATCGCGACCTGTTCCGCAACCCGCTCCAGCCAGAGGAATTGAACCGCTTCGACGCGGTGCTGCTCGATCCGCCGCGCGCCGGCGCGCGCGAGCAGGCGCAATTGCTGGCCCGAAGCAGCGTGAAGCAGGTGGTCTATATCAGCTGCAACCCGTCAAGCTGGGCACGCGACGCAAGGACGCTGGTCGAGGGTGGCTATCGCGTGAAGGAGGTTCGACCGGTCGGACAATTCCGCTGGTCAACCCATGTAGAAGCGGCCAGCCTGTTTACTCGCTCAGCCTACTCGTCGTCGTAGTAGTAATAATACCAGTACTCGTCCGCATCGGCGAAGGGGTCGCTTACATACGCATCTCGGTTCATGCCGTCGCAGGCAAAGCCCCTCTCGCTGGATGATTTCGCGCCGTCGATGGCCAGCCAGTTTGAATCGAATTGGGGCGTGCTGAGATATTGCCTGTCTGATCCGTAATCGGCGGCTCCAAGAATCCGGTATTGCAGGTTCACGCAATCGAACTCGATGGTCCATTTGTGATAATCGCCGACTTCGTGCGAGAGAAAGATGCCGACGCTGGCGTTGCCCCCGTTGCGATAAATGCTGTCGGCGTCGGCATAGGCGATCACCTCGCCATCGGCGTAAAGACCGTACCAACTCTCGGCCGCCGCGGGGGCGGTAAGGCAGGTGGTCAGGGTCAAGGCAAGCAAGGTCTTGTTGCGCATCGCGTGGACCTCCGGGGAAGGCACTGCGAATCGTGCGATCGCCCCTCCAAATGCGAGAGCATCACGAAGCGCCCCTCGGGGCAAGCGTGATTATCGGTCAGCGGTGCACAGCTTCCCGCTCAGCCGGCGAGGAAATCGCCTGCCAGTTCGATCGTTGCGGCCTCGATCAGCTCTTCGTCGGGGCGCCAGAATTCGGCGGTTGCCGCGAAGGGATCCGTCACTTTCCGTTCGCCCGCCTTGCCGCAGGCAAAGTCGCCAAAGCTGGCATAGAGCGAACCCTTGCCGATCTTCTTCCATTCGCGCGAACCCGGCAGGCTGGTTACCTGCTTGCGCTGGCTGTCGAGCCCGCCGACTTCGTCCACCAGGTACGAGGAGTCGGCGCAACGGAACCGGACCGAGCTGACCAGGAATTCGATATTCGCCTTGCTGCCCATCGGCTGGCGCAGGCCGAGCATCACCCGGGCGGATACCGTATCGCCGTGCGCCGCGATGCTGTCGGAATCGCCATAGCCGATCGCGTCGCCGGTGATGGCGAGTTCGTACCAGTTTTCGGCGGATGCCGGGGCCGCGACCAGTGCGGTGAGGGCGGCAGCCAGCAGGAACAGCTTTTTCAAGGACTACTCCGGGAGAATCAAACGCGAATTGTTTCGGTTCGATTGCACCTGCCCGCCGAATGTTACGGTTTGAGGAAAGCCCTGTGACAACCCTATTCCGGTTTGACCGCCGGAGCCCGCTTCGCTTCCGCAAAGGCCAGAAGCGCGCCATAGGTTTCCAGCAATTCGCCATCCACCTCGTCGTCTTCGATCAGGATGCCGAGCCGGTCTTCCATTTCGGTCAGCAAGCCAGCGACCGCCATCGAATCGAGTTCGGGCAAATGGCCGAACAAGCCGGTATCCGCGTCGAATTCGTCGACCAGCTCGTCGCTCAGCCCAAGGGTTTCGCAGAGAATCTCGCGCAGCAGGATATCGGTTTCGCTGCGCGGAGGCGCAGTATCGGGAATGGCAGTCATGCGATCGACGGAAATCCTTGGCAAACTCGGCGCGCTCTAGCCAGAGCCGAGGCATGAGGCAACCTGCCAAGCCAAACGCTTGCCACGCGCCGATGGCCCCGCGATATCGGCCACATGCCAATCGCGCTCGATCCCGAGGCCAAGCCGCTCGATCACCTCGTCCTGTTCGGCGAGGATGACGCTCCCGCGCTGCTGCTGCGCAACGGGGCCTTGACCTATTCCCGGCTGCGCGCGCGCATCGCGCTGCTGGCTGCCTGGCTCGAACACAAAGTTCCACAAAAGGGGGCGAGGGTGGCCAGCTGGGCGGCCAAGGGCGAACTGACCTGCGTGATGCCGCTCGCCGCCGCGCGGGCGGGGCTGGTGCATGTCCCGATCAACCCGCTGCTCAAGCACGCCCAGGTCGCACATATCCTGGCCGATAGCGGGGCAGCGCTGCTGCTGGGCAATGCGGCCCGTTTGCGCAGCCTTGGCGAGGGCGACGTGCCCCAGGATTGTGCGATGGTCGAGGAGGAGGAAGCCTGGTCAGCGGCGCAACACCTTGGCGGCGCGCTGGGGCCCTCGGCGGCCGATCCCGCCGAACTCGCGGCGATCCTCTACACCAGCGGCTCGACCGGGCGACCCAAGGGCGTGATGCTGAGCCACGCCAATCTCTGGCTCGGCGCGGTCAGCGTGGCGCATTACCTCGGGCTGGAAGCCGACGATGTCGTGCTCGCGGTGCTGCCGCTGTCGTTCGATTACGGCCAGAACCAGCTGCTGTCGGCCTGGCGCGCGGGGGCGAGCGCGGTGCCGCTCGATTACCTGACCGCGCGGGACGTGGTGAAGGCCTGCGCGAGGCACAGGATTACGACGCTCGCCGCCGTTCCGCCGCTGTGGGTGCAGCTGGTCGAGCAGGATTGGCCTGCGGAGGCCTCGGCACCCATGCGGCGGCTGACCAATAGCGGCGGCGCGCTGACCGAAAACATCGTCGGGCAATTGCAGGCGATCTTTCCCGGGGCCCGGATCTACCCGATGTACGGCCTCACCGAAGCCTTTCGCTCGACCTTTCTCGATCCGGACCTGGTCGAAAGCCATCCGACCTCGATCGGCAAGGCGATCCCCTTTGCCGAAATACTCGTGATCGGCGATGATGGCGCGGTGACGTCGCCGGGCGAGGAGGGCGAACTGGTGCATTGCGGGCCGCTCGTGGCGCAGGGCTATTGGCGGGATAGCGAGCGGACCGCAGAGCGCTTCAGGCCTGCTCCCGATGCGTCGGAATATGGCGGAATTGCCGTGTGGTCGGGCGATCGGGTGGTGCGCGATGCGGAGGGCTTGCTCACTTTCGTCGGGCGGCGTGATGCCATGATCAAGAGCGCGGGCAACCGCATCTCGCCGCAGGAAATCGAGGAGGCCGCGCTTGCGACCGGGTTGGTGCGCGAAGCGGTGGCGCTGGGGATCGAAGACGAGCGGCTCGGCCATGCGGTCCATTTGGTGGTGACCGGCGAGCAAGGCGGGGAGGCCGAATTGCGCAAGGCGCTGGCGCGTGAATTGCCAAATTTCATGCAACCGCAGGCAATCCACTGGCGCGACCGGCTGCCGCTCAATCCCAACGGCAAGCTCGATCGCGCAGGTTTGGCGAGAGAAATCGCCGGGGAGGAAGCCCGATGAAACCGTCAGGTCCGATTCCGCCCGGTTTCGAGCAGCAAGATGATCAACTGGCCATTGGCGGGAAGTCCGCCAGCGAACTGGTCGAATTGGCCGGGGGAACGCCTTTGTTCGTCTATTCGCGCGATATGATCGAACGGCGGGCCGCCGAACTTCGGCGAGCGATTCCGGATAGAGTCTCCATAAATTACGCCGTTAAAGCAAATCCTTATCGTCCAATCCTCCAACTACTGTCAACTCTGGTCGACGGCTTCGACATCGCCTCGGGGGGAGAACTGGCGCTGGTACGCGAGGCCGGGATTGCGCCCGGGACAGTCAGCTTTGCCGGGCCTGGAAAGCGCGACGACGAGCTTGAAGCGGCAATCGCGGAGGGGGTGACACTGAACCTCGAATCCTACGGCGAAGCGCGGCGCGCCCTGGCAATCGCCGAGCGGCTCGGTGTCACCCCCCGACTGGCGATCCGTGTCAATCCGGACTTCGAACTGCGCGGCTCGGGGATGAAGATGGGTGGCGGGGCCAAGCCGTTTGGGGTCGATCACGACCGGGTGCCCGCGCTGGCGAAGGAGCTCGTTGCGGCCGGGGCCGAATGGCGCGGCTTGCACATTTTCGCCGGGAGCCAGGCGCTTGATGCCGCGGCGGTGATCGAGGCCCAGGCAAACACGCTCGACCTTGCCGCGCGGCTGGCCGACGAGATCGGCGCACCGCTCCCCGCGCTCAATATTGGTGGAGGCTTCGGGATCCCTTATTTCTCTGGCGACCAGCCGCTCGACATCGCCGCGGTCGGAGCCGCGCTTGAGCGCCGTCTCGAAAATCTGCCCGAAATCCTCGCAGATGCGGAATTCCGCCTCGAGCTTGGCCGCTACCTGGTGGGCGAGGCGGGGGTCTATTTGACGCGGATCGTCGATCGCAAGGAAAGCCACGGCCAGACCTTCCTCGTCACCGATGGCGGATTGCACCACCAGCTGGCCGCATCGGGCAATTTCGGCACGGTCGTGCGGCGGAATTACCCAGTCGCGATCGCAAGCCGCTTCACCGCCGAAATGGTCGAAGAGGTCAATGTAGTCGGCTGCCTGTGCACGCCGCTCGATCGCCTGGCCGACCAAGCGGGGCTGCCAAGAGCCGACCGGGGCGACCTGGTCGCCATATTCTGTGCCGGGGCCTATGGCGCCACCGCGAGCCCTTCCGCATTTCTGGCACAGGGACCCGCCCGCGAAATGCTGGTCTGATCCGGATTCCGGCACGACCTGCTCACCGGGGAATTCCCGTTAACCCGCCGGAAACCAAGGTTTTCTGGGTCTTGGCTAACAGGATGTTCACCAATTTCCGCGAAATGCGTTCACGGGATCATGCCTCAGCGCCGCATCGCTGCGTCATCGGCCCCGCAGAATTTTGGATGACGTCGGGACCGTGAGTGAGCGAATTGGAAGTCACCCCTGAACCTTTGGTCAACGGATTGTCCGTCGATATCGAGGACTGGTTCCCGGTGGGCGCGTTCGAAGGCGTCTTCGAACGCGGCGCATGGGATGGCCATGTCCGCAATATCGAAAGCAATGTCTGCAGGGTGCTCGAGATGTTCGACCGGGCCGATGTCAAGGCGACCTTCTTCACCTTCGGCTCGCTCGCCAAGCGCCAGCCCCGGCTGATGCAGCAGATCGCCGGTGCAGGCCACGAACTCGCCAGCCACGGTTGGGACCGTGTACGAGTCTATGCAATGGACCGCAGCCGGTTCGCCACGAACATTCGCAGCGCAAGGCACGCGATCGAGGACGCATCGGGCTTTCCGGTCGTCGGCTATCGCGCGCCCGGCTTCTCGATCGATAACCGCACGCCCTGGGCATATCTCGAGCTCGCGGACCAGGGCTACGCCTACAGTTCCAGCATCGCGCCCATTTCCCACCGCTATTTCGGTTGGGGCGAAGCGCCGCGCTTCGCCTTCAAGCCCTTGCCATGGACCGACCTGGTGGAAATTCCGATCACGACGGCCGAGTTCGGCGGCAAGCGGATGGCTGCCGGCGGGGGCCTGTTTCGCGCTCTTCCCTATGGTCTCTCGCGTTGGGCGATCCGCCAGGTCAACCGCCGCGAATATCGGCCGGCCATCTTCTTCTTCCACCTTTGGGAGCTCGACCCGGAGCTGGGCCAGGCACAAGGCATGCTGGCCAGTTCGAACCCAAGGCAATCCGCCAGGTTCGATACGATGGCGCAAAGGCTGCGACAGCTGGTCGACGAGTTCACCTGGGGCAGGATCGATGTCGTGGCCCATCGCGAAGCGTCCAAGTTGCGGGACCTGGCGGCATGAGCCTTCCCATGACGGATGAAGCCCTTCGCGGCGAAACTGGTGCTTGTGGCAGGCGCCGTTCGGCCGGGAATGCTCGCCCCGGGATGACAGCGGGATGAGCGCGGAAATCCTCTTGCTTGCCAACCGCATTCCGTTCCCGCCGGACCGGAGCGAAAAGATTCGCGCGCACCATGTGCTCAAGAGCCTGGCGGAGATCGCCCCGGTCCATGTGGCGACCTTTGCCGAAACCGGGCAGGATTGGGAGCAAAAGGGCGAGCTGGCTTCGGTCGCGGCGAGCCATTGCCTGGCGCATCGCCGGAAGCCCGAACTGATCGCCGGGGCCGAGGCGCTGCTCCGCCGGGAGCCGCGCAGGGCGGCCGCATATCGCGACGCAAAGCTCGCCCATTATGTCGGAGAGATCCTCGCGAGCCGCCCGATAGAAACGATCTACGTGTTCACCGCCGAGATGGGGCAATATGTTCCTGCCGGTTTCAGGGGCAGGGTCGTGGCCGATCTGGTCGATGTGGTATCGTCCAAGATCGAGGCCTCCTCCAAGTTCGCGAGTTGGCCAAACACCTGGTTCCAGGCACGCGAGAGCAGGCTGCTGAGGCGGCTCGAAGAGCGCCTGGCGCACCGCGCGGAACGCACCCTGCTGGTCAGCGAACAGGAGGCAAGTCTGTTCCGCTCGCGGCTCGAACAACCGAAGGGTGCGCGGATCGTTGCCCTGCGCAGCGGGATCGACATCGACTACTACGATCCGAAGCAGGTTCGGCCGGAACCCTCGCTCAGCGAAGGACGCGGCCCGCATCTGGTGTTCACCGGCCAGATGAATTCCCCCCACAATGTGAGGGCCGCACGCAGGGTGGTCGAAGCGATGCTGCCCGCGGTTCGGGAACATTTTCCGTTTGCCCAGTTTCACATCGTGGGAAGGGAGCCGACGCACCAAATCCTCGAATTCGACTGGCGGGATGGCGTACGGGTCTGGGGAGAGGTGCCCGATCTCAGGCCCTTCCTTGCCGCGGCGGACGTCGTTCTGGCGCCGCTTGAATCCGTGCGCAGGGTGGAACACAAGGTCCTCGGGGCCATGGCAATGGCGCGCCCCGTGGTCCTTACCCGGGAAGCGGCAATCGAACTGGATGCGGAGGACGGTGTCCATTTCGCGATCGAAGAGAGCAATGATGGCTTCGTCGCGCGGCTTCACCATCTGCTTGGCAACAGGGACGCTGCCTCGGCGATGGGCGCGGCTGCGCGCAACTACGTCATCGAAAATCACGGTTGGCGCGCAATGCTTGCCGGCCTTCCGGGACTTGTCGGCCTGGGTGGACTGTGCGTCGCCGATCTCCGCGCAGCCTGAGCCGGCCATCCTGCAGGCCGGCCGCCATCTGACAAAACTGTTGCAAATATTGCATGCACTTCGATGATTGGTGCAAGTAGGGCAAAGCAATTCCGTGCCGGGCGATAGTTAACAGCAAATTAAACAAATCGTTTGCCAAGCGACTCGACACTGACGTAGATTCTTCAATGACTTCGGTAGTGAACATGAGAAACGCGCCGGAGCGAGGTCGAAGGTGAGGTGAGCATGGATCGAGTTTCGAGCAGTCTCGACCGACAGGAATCCGGCAAGAACAACGCCGATGAACCGGTCATGGTTCTCGGCAAGGGAACCGAAGAACTGGTCGCAGATTGCGCGAAACGTTCATCTATTCCAGATAAATTATTCAGTCTCAATGAGTTGGAAGTACTTTACGATAGCGATCGAGAGGCGCTCTGGACTTATATGAGGCCGGTCGGGAGACCAAGTTTTACCCAGCCGATGCTGCGCGATTTTGTCGACTGGCAGGACCTGATCGGCGAGAATTTCGGTCCGGGAAAGGTACCGCTCAAATTCCTGATCCTTGGCAGTCGCGCGCCCGGCGTATTCTGTTTCGGCGGCGACCTCGAACTGTTCCAGAGTCTGATCCGCGCGAGCGACCGCAACGGACTGGTGCAATATGGATACAGGTGCGTGGAAATCCTTCATCGCAACATCCACTCGCTCGACCTGCCGATCCTGACTGTTGGCCTGGTCGAAGGCGCCGCGCTTGGGGGCGGCTTCGAAGCCCTGCTCTCCTTCGACTATATCGTCGCCGAGCGGGGAGCGACCTTCGGCCTGCCCGAGATCATGTTCGGACTGTTCCCGGGCATGGGCGCGCATGCGATCCTCTCGCGGAAGCTCGGCAGTGCGATGGCCGACCGGCTGATCGTGTCGAACGAGACCTATACCGCCGAACAGATGTACGAACTCGGGATCGTCCACCACCTGGCCGAGACTGGGGAAGGCGTGTCGGCCTGCCGTGAATTCGTCGACAAATCGATCCGCCGGCATGTCGGCCTGGTCAATTCGCGCAAGGCGATGAAGCAGGCGAGCCCGATCAGCCGCGAGGAATTGAAGCGGATCGTCGACCTGTGGGCCGATGCTGCGCTTCAGTTGCGCGAGCAGGACCTCAAGGTGATGAGCCGGCTCGCCGCGGCACAATCGCGGCTCGCCTGCGCAGCCTGAAGCAATTCAGCGCGCGTCCACCAGGACCAGTTCGGCATCTTCGATTGCTTCGACGGTGACCGTCGCCTCGCCGGTGATTGCTACACCGTCGCGAGAGTTCGCTTCCTTGCCGTTGACCCGGATACGCCCGCTGGCTGGCACCAGGTAGAGGTGGCGCCAAGTGTCGGCTTCGTAACTCAGGCTGTCTCCTGCCTTGACTGTCGCCGCCATCACCCGTGCGTCACTGCGGATCGGCAGGGAATCGTCGGCTTCGGGCTCGCCACTGGCCAGGATAACCCATTTCCCGGCGCGGTCGCCGCGCGGGAATTCGCGCATTCCCCAACTTGGTTCGCCTCCCCGCTGGTCCGGGATGATCCACAATTGGAACAGTGTCGTTTCCTCGTTCTCGAGATTGTATTCGGAATGGACCACGCCGTTTCCGGCGCTCATCACCTGTACGTCGCCCGCGCCGGTGCGGCCGGTATTGCCCAGGGAATCCCTATGCGTGATCGCTCCGCTGCGAACGAAGGTAATGATTTCCATGCTTTCATGGGGGTGGGGCGGGAAACCGCTTTTCGATGCGATCTTGTCGTCGTTCCAGACGCGAAGCTTGCCCCAGCCCATGCGCGAGGCGTCCTGGTAGTCGGAAAAGCTGAAATGATAGCGCGTGTCGAGCCAGCCATGGTCGCGATGCGCCAGGCCATCGAAAGGTCTTATGTCAATCATGGAAATGTCCACCTCGGCGGGGTGTTGCCGCCGGAAATGCGTCGGATATGGGGCCGAGTCGCTTCATTTCAACCGGCGACGCCATGGCCGGTTGCCAGGTAGTCCGCGCTTTGCATTTCCCTGAGGCGGCTCGCGGTACGGGCAAAGTCGAAGCTGCCGTCGCCTGCCCTGTACAGGCCTTCCGGCTGTGCATCGGCCGAAGCGATCAGGATCGCGTTGTGCTCGTAGAGCGCGTCGATCAGGGTGACGAACCGCGCCGCCTCATTGCGCTGCTCGGGCCCCATCGCGGGGATGCCGACAATGATGACGGTGTGATAGGTCCGGGCGACGGCGAGGTAATCCGCCGCCCCGCGCGCCTCGCCGCACAGCCGCTTGAAGCTGAACACCGCCACCCCTTTCAGGCTCTTGGGCACATGCAGGGTGCGGCCCCCTCCGACATCGAGCTCGGCGCTTGGCACATTGGCCGCGTCCTCGGGATTGTAGTCGGTCAGGCGGAAGAACGCCTCGCGTAACTGAACCGTTGCGTCCGGACCGTTGGGGACATGCCAGGTCGGCATCCCGCCGAGCCGTTCGAGCCGATAATCGACCGGGCCATTGAGCTCGACCACGTCCATCAACTTCTCGACCAGGTCGATAAAGGGCAGGAAATGCTCGCGATTGAGACCGTCCTTGTAGAGGTCGCGCGGCGGGCGGTTTGACGTGGCGACGATCGCCAGGTCGATCATCAGCCGCTTGAACAGCCGGCTCATAATCATCGCATCGGCCGAATTGTTGACCACGAATTCGTCGAAGCACAGGCAATCGATCCCTTCGGCGATACGCTCGGCGACAGGAGCGATCGGATCGCCGGCTTCCTTCTCGCGCTCCTCGCGCAGCATCTGGTGCACTTCGAGCATGAAGGCGTGGAAATGCACCCGCCGCTTCTTGTCGGATTCCAGCGTCTGGTAGAACAGGTCCATCAGCATCGATTTACCCCGGCCGACCCCGCCCCACAGGTAGATGCCCTTGGCTTGGGGGCCGGTCGGATAGGTGGTGAAGCGATGGATCCAGCTGCGCTTCGGCGCGCGCCATTCGAGCGCGATCTGGAGCCGTTCCAGCTTCTCTGCCGCCGCCTTCTGGTCGGGATCGGGCTTGAGTTCTCCCGCGGCGACGAGCGCGGCATATTTGTCTGAAATGCCGCTCAGCAGTGCCACCCCGTGCTCGATCGACGACCGGAAACGCCGGAACTCATTCGGGGCGTTTCAACATCGAAATGATCTGCATCGCCAGTGCGATATCCACGATCTGTTCGGCTTCCTCGGCCGACAGATAGTCGCGGTTCCAAAGCTCATCCGCAGGAAGCCATGGCAACTGGTCCGGATCCAGGCGTTCGTCAACCACCAGCCTGGCGTAGCGCAGGAATCCCCTCGTATGGAGAAACGCCGTCGCCTCAGGGCTTCCTGGAACGAGGTTGGCGAACGTTTTCCGCTCGTCTCCGGATAGCTGTTCGAGAGCAAGCGGGCTCATATTCCCTTCGGCATCGACCGCAGGCAGGTCCTCGGTTGCGGCCATGGCCCCATGCCTGACGGGAGGATTGAAATGCGCCGCGATGTTCATGCCGAGTGCATCGTCGACGATCCTGGCTTCGGCCTCCGACAGATACGTCCGGTCCCAATTGGGTCGATCGGGCAGGGCGGGGAGATCCTCCGGTAGAAGCTTGCCGTCGACCACCAGCCGGGCGTAGCGAAGAAACGCCCGTGTATAGAGGAAACGGGTAGCTTCGGCACTGCCTGGAACCAATGCGGCATAAGTGGGCTGCTCGTTGGCGTCCAACTGCTGCGGAGTGAGCGGTGCGATGTTACCGTCGATGTCGACGACGGAAAGCTGAGTGTCATCGGCGAGTTGGGCGAGCGCCGGTTCAACCGAAACCACCGCGAGCGAGAGCGCGAGCCCGAATGAGGCGGTCGATCTGGCCATGATTCTCCCCTCCTTAACGCTAAACATACGCTTGAATTCAACGTATGAACAGCAGGGGGCCTCGCCGTTCAGGCCAGCCGCTCGACCTGCAGCTTCTTGATCTCGGCAATCGCCTTGGCGGGGCTCAGGCCCTTGGGGCAGACATTGGCGCAGTTCATGATCGTGTGGCAGCGATAGAGGCGGAACGGATCTTCCAGCTCCTCCAGTCGCTCGCCGGTCATCTCGTCGCGGCTGTCGGCGAGCCAGCGATAGGCCTGGAGCAGGATTGCCGGGCCGAGGAACTTGTCCGAATTCCACCAATAAGACGGACACGCCGTCGAACAGCACGCGCACAGGATGCACTCGTAAAGCCCGTCGAGCTTCTCGCGCTGTTCGGGCGATTGCAGGCGTTCCTTGCCGCTCGGCGTCGGGCTGACAGTCTGTAGCCAGGGCCGGATCGAGGCGTATTGCGCATAGAAATGCTTGAAGTCGGGCACGAGGTCCTTGACCACTTCCATATGCGGAAGCGGCGTGATGCGGACTTCCCCCGATCCGCAATCCTCGATCGCGGTGGTGCAGGCGAGGTGATTGCGGCCGTTGATGTTCATCGCGCAGGACCCGCAGATCCCCTCGCGGCACGAACGGCGGAAGGTCAGGGTCTGGTCGACCTCGTTCTTCACCTTTATGAGAGCATCGAGCACCATCGGACCGCACTGGTCGAGATCGATCTCGAACAGGTCGTAGCGGGGATTTTCGCCGCTATCGGGATCGTAACGATAGATCCTGAAGCGCTTGACCTTGGCGCCGCCCGGCGACTTGTGCTCGCGCGTCTTGCCGGTGATCTTGCTGTTCTTGGGAAGAGTAAAGCTGGCCATCTGCGCCTGTCCTGCGGGATGTTCGATGCTCTAGCAATTCTGCCACGCGGGGCAAGCCGCAGGCGGACTATTTGTAGCGAACGCCACCCTTCACGACGGCATCGACGCTTTCGAGTTCGCGAATATCGGCCAGCGGATCGCCATCGACCGCGACGATGTCCGCCCACGCACCGGGCTTCAGCACACCGACCTCGCCGGACTGGTCAAGGGCCTCGGCGGCATTGATTGTCGCGGCCTGGATCGCTTCGAGCGGCGTCATTCCGTACTCGACCATGATCTTGAACTGTCCGCCGGCCGTCTCATGCGGCATCACGCCGGCATCGGAGCCGAATACCATCTTCACGCCGCCCTGGTGCGCCGCGCGGAAATTGTCGCGCTGGAGCTGGCCGACATCGCGGTCTTTCTTGAGGTTTTCTTCGAGTACGCCGTTCTTCCTGCCTTCGGCCTGGGTGTATTCGGTGTTGAAGATATCCATCGAGAAATATGTGCCGTGTTCCCTGGCAAGTCGGATGCCTTCGGCATCGACCAGGCTGGCATGTTCAATCGTGTCGATCCCGGCGCGGATCGCATTCTTGATACCTTCTGCGCCATGCGCATGCGCTGCTACCTTGAGTCCCCAGAAGTGAGCCTCTTCGGCAATCGCGCGCAATTCCGCTTCGTGCAGCTGCGCCTGGCCGGGTTCGGTGTTGCGCGAGAAGACCCCACCCGTTGCACAGACCTTGATCACCTCGGCGCCATATTTGCGTTGTTCGCGCACCCGCTTGCGCAATTCGTCCGCGCTGTCGCCCATCGCCGGGCTCTTGTCCTGGAAGCTGGGAGGCAGATAGGTGCTGTCGCAATGGCCTCCGGTCGCTCCAAGGCCGTAATTCGCCACGACAATCCGGGGGCCGGGAATCCAGCCTTCCTCGATTGCCTGGTCGATGCCGACGACATTGTAATCGTCATCGCCGAGGTTGCGCACGGTCGTGAAGCCCGCCTTGAGCATCTTATCGGCATTGGCGACCCCCAGCACGGTCCAGAACCGATCGGTGAACTGGAGGCTCGAATAACCGCCATATTCGGGGCGGCCGTCGAGATGGACATGCATGTCGATCAACCCGGGCAGGATCGTATGTCCGGTCAGGTCGATGATTTCGGCATCGGCGGGCGCGGTACCGCCGCTCGCGACCGATTCCACCTTCCCGTCAACCACCTTGACCAGGGGAGCTTCAAGATATTGCCCGGTTTCGACATCGAGCAGCCTGTCCGCCGTGACGTAAACCGTCTCGGCGAGGGCCGACGGACCGAATGTCGAAAATGCCGCACCAGCCATCAACGCGAGGGAACGCTTCACAGCCTGCTACTCCTATTCCTGGTCCTGTTCGCCGAAGGTCCTTTGCCACCAGCCGCGGCGCGGCGCTTCTCCCGAGGAGGTCTCGCTGCTCGCGGCCATTTCGGGTTCGCCGAGGGGAACCTCCTCTGGCTTCTCGGCGGCCGGCTTCTTTCGGCTGTTGCGCCTGGGCTTGGCTTCTTCCGCCGGGGCCTCATCGGACGATTCGACGGCCACCGCCGGAGCTTCTTCCTTTGCCGCGGCCTTCTTGCGCGAGCGCCGCTTGGGCCCTTCTTCGGTCGGTTCCTCTTTCACGACATCCTCGACCGGGGCGTCTTCCTCGGCCGGAACCTGTTCGTCGACCTTGGCCGCCGCCTTCTTCCTTGGAGCCCGCTTCTTCGGCTTTTCCTTTGCAGGTTCGGGGACATCCTGCGGCCCGGCAACAACCGCTATGTCGTCCTCCAGCTTTTCGGCGATTTCCTCCGATATTTCCGGAGTATCGATTTCGGAGGCCTGTCCGGCACCGTCCTGCCGCTTGCGCCGGCGGCCACCGCGGCGCCGGCGCTTCCTGCCGGAGCCTTCGCCTTCGTCAACAGCTTCCGCTGTTTCGAACCTGTCGGGCTCGGCTGCCTCGTCGTCCTCGCCGGCCGTTTCCTCGCGATCCCTTCGCTTGCGTCCGCGCCCGCCGCGCCGCCGCCGCCGCTTCTTGGGGCGATCGTCCTCTTCTCCATCCTCGGCGAAGTCCTCCACGTCCTCGATATCGTCCTCATCCTCGATCACGGCGATGGGTTCGAATTTCGGAGTCGACGAGGGGCGGGGGCCAGAGCTTTGAACCCGCATCTTGGCGCCTTCGTCCTCGCCTTCGGGAACGACATTGACCGTTACGCCGTAGCGCTGCTCGATCTCGACCAGGTCGGCGCGTTTCGAATTGAGCAGGTAGATCGTCGCTTCGGTGCTGGCATAGAGCGTGATCAGTGTTCCCTTGCCCTTGGCGGCCTCGTCCTCGATCAACCGGAGCGCCGAAAGGCCGGCGCTTGAGGCGGTCCGTACGAGCCCGGTTCCGTCGCAATGCGGGCAGGAGCGGGTGGTCGCCTCTAGCACCCCCGTGCGCAGTCGCTGACGGCTCATCTCCATCAAGCCGAAGCTCGATATGCGTCCGACCTGGATCCGGGCGCGATCGTTCTTGAGCGCATCCTTCATCGCCCGTTCGACCTTCCGGATATTGGAACTGTATTCCATGTCGATGAAGTCGATCACCAGCAGGCCCGCCATGTCACGCAGGCGCAGCTGGCGCGCGATCTCCTTGGCTGCTTCGAGATTGGTTGCAAGTGCGGTCTGCTCGATCCCGTGTTCCTTGGTCGAGCGGCCCGAATTGATGTCGATCGACACCAGCGCCTCGGTCGGGTTGATCACCAGGTAACCGCCCGATTTCAGTTGGACGACCGGTTCATACATGGCCGTAAGCTGGTCTTCCGCGCCGTAGCGCTGGAACAGCGGCACGGGGTCCGAATAGGCCTGCACCCGCTTGGCATGGCTTGGCATCAGCAGCTTCATGAACTGTCTGGCCGCCCTGTAGCCTTCCTCGCCTTCGACGACGACTTCCTCGATTTCGCGATTGTAGATATCGCGGATCGCGCGCTTGATCAGGTCGCTGTCCGAATGGATCAGGTCGGGGGCGGTGGACGTGAGCGTCTTTTCGCGGATTTCGTCCCACAGCCGCGCAAGATAGTCGAAATCGCGCTTGATCTCGGTCTTGGTGCGCTGAAGCCCCGCTGTGCGAACGATGCAGCCCATGGTCTTGGGCAGCTTGAGTTCGGCAACGATCTCCTTGAGTCGCTTGCGGTCGCCGGCATTGGAAATCTTGCGTGAGATCCCGCCGCCATGGCTCGAATTGGGCATCAATACGCAATAACGGCCGGCCAGGCTCAGATAGGTGGTGAGAGCAGCGCCCTTGTTGCCGCGCTCTTCCTTGACCACCTGCACCAGCAGGACCTGGCGGCGCTGGATAACGTCCTGGATCTTGTAGCGCCGGCGCAAGGCCATGCGCTTGGCGCGAATTTCGTCGACTTCCTTGGCCCGGGATCTTTCCCCCTGTCGGCGGCGGCCTCGACCCCCGCGACGCGGCCTGGCATCCCTGCCTTCGCCGTCCGCCTCGCCGGATTCGGCATCCGAATCCTCGGAAGTCTCTTCGGCATCGTCGGAATCGTCCTCGTCATCTTCATCGCCGTTCTCGACATGGCCGGCTTCGATGGTCGAAACCTCGTCCTTTTCGGAAGTGTCGATTTCCTCGATCGCTTCGCCTGCCATTTCGTCGGCAAAGGCTTCGGAACCGTCTTCGTCCCCCGGCGCGTCGATCTCGCCGTCTTCTTCCTCTTCCTCGGCCGCCCTCAGCAGGGCTTCCTCCTCGGCGGCCGCCGCCTCTTCGGCAAGCAAGGCCTCGCGATCCTCTTTCGGGATCTGGTAATAATCGGGATGGATCTCGCCGAAAGCCAGGAAGCCATGACGGTTGCCTCCGAAATCGACGAACGCCGCCTGCAGCGACGGTTCGACGCGGGTAACCTTGGCTAGGTAGATGTTGCCCTTGATCTGCTTGTGTTCGGCGGATTCAAAATCGAATTCCTCAATCCGGTTGCCCTTGAGGACCGCCACCCTTGTTTCTTCCGGGTGGCGCGCATCGATCAACATGCGCGTTGACATTGTAAATTCTCCAGGCGCGCGGCCCGCTTGCGATCCTGTCGCAAGCACGGGGATGTGCACGCAAATATGTTTGTGAACCGGCAGTCTGCGATCTGCCGGAGAAGCGGAATGTGTCTGCAGAAACGCGAATGCACGGCGATATGCATCGTGCCGCCAGCCCAGCCGACATCGCAACGCAGGCTTTATCCTGCGGCGGTCTTTTATGGCTCTGGCTTCTCATTTCGGCATCAACCTGTGGCTTGCCCGGCCTCCTTGCGGAAAGCTCGGGCGGTATCCGGAAAGGCGGCCCTGCAATTCTGTTCGAACTGGCCGGGCCGACAAAGCGACCAGGCTGCGACGCCGAACCTTGGGCAGGCCTGCCCGGGCGGCGGATAGCTAGCACCGGGCCTGCGGTCGGGCAACCTTATTGCGCGCAAGGGTAAATTTCTCTTGTCGCGCCGGGGATTGTCACCTTAACCAGCCGTCGTAATGTCGCTGCGTTTACAGCTCCTGCTGCTCGCCATTTTCCCGGTGGCGCTGCTTGCAGGCCTTTACTGGGGAGGTATCTCGATCCCGGTGCCACATCTGGGGCGCGGTTACGTGCTGCGGTTCGAACTTCCGCAGACCGGAATTGAGCCCGATCTTCCCGAAATCCTGGGCCCACAGGATCTCACGCGACCGCTGGTCGTGATCGATCCCGGCCATGGCGGATACGATCCCGGGGCGACCGGCGGCGGCTTCCAGGAAAAAGACATCGCCCTGGGCCTCGCACTCAGCCTCAGGGACCGGCTGCTGGAGGAGGGCGGGATCAGGGTCGCGCTTACGCGGGATAACGATCGCTTCCTCGTCCTTGAAGAGAGGGCGGATATCGCGCGCCGGCTGGACGCCGACCTGTTCCTGTCGATCCACGCCGATTCCGCCGGCGGCAGGAGCGGTATCGGCGGGGCGACGATCTACACTCTTTCCCGGGATGCTTCGGATGCGGAATCGGCCTTGCTGGCCGCACGGGAGAATAGTGCCGACGATATCAACGGGGTATCCCTCGCCGGCCAGAGCGACGAAGTCAGTGCGATCTTGTTCGATCTTTCGCAGCGTCGTGCCGGCGGGGAAGCTGCTGAATTCGCAGGCCTGATAGAGCGCGAGGGCCAGGGGCACATCCAGTTCCATCCCGAGGTGCAGAGATCGGCCAATTTCGTTGTGCTGCATTCGCCCGATGTGCCGGCGGTGCTGTTCGAAGCCGGATTCGTGACCAATCCCGAAGACGCAAGAAGGCTCGCGTCGCCGGAAGGAAGGGCGCGATTTGCCGAGGCGCTTGAGCGCGCGATCCGCGTCTATTTCGCGCGCAATTCCGGAATATGATGGCGGTTGGTCGCTTGCTTCTGGCGAACTGCCGAATCCCCATGCTAAGATAGAGTTGCAATGGTTGAATTGGCACAAGTGAGCGGACAATCGATCCGTTACAGGCTGACCCGTGGGGCCAGCAGCTGGTTGGAGTGGTTCAAGGACAACTGGCGGCAGAGCCGGATGTTCAAGCTGCTTTCGACGCTGCTGCTGATGGTCTTGTTGGCCTATTTCATGGTCTGGCTGTTCCTTGCCCGCGGTCTGCCCGATGCGAATATGTTGCTCGAATACGAGCCGCCTCTGCCGACGATGGTCCGCGGAATCGATGGCGAGATCGTCGATTCCTATGCTCGCGAACGCCGCGTCCAGCTGCAATTCAAGGACTTCCCGGAACAGCTGATCAACACCTACCTGTCGGCCGAGGACAAGACCTTCTGGACCCACAGCGGAATCGATTTCGGTGGGTTTGTCGGGGCTGTCATCGACTATGTCAGCAAGATCGGCTCGGGCGAAAGGGCCGTCGGCGGATCGACGATCACCCAGCAGGTTGCGAAGAACATCCTGGTGGGCGACGAATATTCGATTACCCGAAAGCTCAAGGAAATGATCCTGGCACGGCGGATCGAAGGCGTGCTGAGCAAGGAACAGATCCTCGAGCTCTACCTGAACGAGATCCCCCTCGGTCGGCGCAGCTTCGGGGTGCAGGCAGCGGCCCGTGCCTATTACGACAAGGACGTTGCCGACCTCGAACTGCACGAAGCGGCGTTCCTGTCGATCCTGCCCAAGGCGCCCGAACGCTATGGCCGCCCGCAAAACCGGGAGATTGCGATTGAACGCCGCAACTGGGTGCTCGACGAGATGGCTGACAATGGGTGGGCCAGCCAGGCAGAGGTGGAGACGGCAAAGGCGCAGCCGCTGGGCTTGGTGGCGGAACGCGCACCGCTCAGCCAGGTCGATGCGGCCTATTTCATGGAAGAGGTCCGCCGCCAGCTGGTCGCGGAGTTCGGCGAACAGGCGGAGGACGGCCCGAACAGCGTCTATGCCGGCGGCCTGTGGGTGCGAACTTCGCTCGACACCGAATTGCAGCAGGCGGCGAGCGATGCCCTGCGCGCAGCCTTGCTGCGCTATCACGGCAATCGCGGCTGGACGGGTCCCATCGCGACCATCGATCTCGACGCCGGGAGCTGGCGCGGCCAGTTGCAGAGTTCCTTCCTGTCGACCAGCTACAAGAACTGGCGCATCGGCGTGGTCACCGCAAGGACCGGCGATCGCGGGACGATCGGGTTCACGAACGGGCAGGAAGCCCCGCTCTCCAGCCTGCCTGACAGTCTCAAGCCGGGCGATGTGATCGCGGTTGAGCCGGCTGGATCGGGATTTGCCGTAAGGACAGTCCCCGAGGTTTCCGGAGGATTCCTGGCGCAGTCGCCCGAAACCGGGCGTGTCCTGGCGATGCAGGGCGGTTTCGACCAGCGCCTCAATTCGTTCAATCGGGCGACTCAGGCCCTCCGTCAGCCGGGCTCCACGATCAAGCCCTTCGTCTATGCGACCGGGCTCGAGCATGGCTTCACCCCGGCCTCGATGGTCCCGGACGAGCCCTATTGCGTCTATCAGGGCTCGATCCTGGGCGAGCATTGTTTCCGCAATTTCGGCGGGCAGGGCGGCTCGGGCGAGCACACCATGCGCTGGGGGCTCGAACAGTCGCGCAACCTGATGACCGTCCATATCGCCGCCGATACCGGCATGAATTACGTCACCGACACCTTCCGGCGCGTCGGTATCGGCGATTACGACTCGTATCTTTCATTTGCCCTGGGTGCGGGTGACACCACGGTTGCCAACATGGTCAATGCCTATTCGGCGCTGGCCAATCACGGGCTGCAGCACCCCCAGACCGTGATCGACTTTGTGCAGGATCGCCATGGAAAGGTGATCTGGCGCGCGGACAACCGCAAATGCACCGGCTGCAACATGGACGAATGGGACGGCAAGCCGATGCCGCGTTTCAAGCAGTCCGGGAAGCAGGTCATGGACCCGCGAACTGCATTCCAGGTTGTGTATATGCTCCAGGGAGTGGTCCAGCGCGGAACGGCTGTCAGGCTGCGCGACCTCGACCTGCCGCTGTTCGGCAAGACCGGCACCACCAACGGTCCGACCAATGCCTGGTTCGTGGGCGGCACACCCGATATCGTCGCCGGGACCTATATCGGCTTCGACCAGCCGAAGAACCTGGGCGGATACGTTCAGGGGGGCAACACCGCGGCGCCCATTTTCAAGGAGTTCGTGCAGGCGACCAGGTCGCATTGGAGCGACCGGCCGTTCCTTGCTCCGCCCGGGATCCAGATGGTTCGGATCGATCGCAGGACCGGGCGCCAGGTCTATGATGCCTGGCCGACCAACGACCCGCTTGCAGGCGTGATCTGGGAAGCATTCCGCCCGGACACCGAGCCGCGGCGCGGCGCCGGGCAGGACGATATAAACGAATTGCGCGACCTCGTGATTGCTCAATTGCGCAGGAGGGAACAGGCGGCTTCGTCCGGCGTTTCGGCCGGCGCGGGCGACCAGCCAGGCAACTTCGCCGAAGAGCAAGGTGGCATTTATTGAGGGAAACACCTAAGTTCCCTTCCGAATATTGGAGAACAACGTGATGCATGCAAAAAAACTCGCTATCGCTGTTGCGGGCATGGCGCTGGCCAGCTTCCCGACGTCCATTTCCGCCGAGCTTCCGGCGGGCGCCAAGGCCCCGATCTTTGCCACCCAGGGTGCGATTGCCGGAGAGAGCTTCAATTTCGACCTCAAGGAAGCGCTCAAGAAGGGCCCGGTTGTCCTGTATTTCTATCCCAAGGCCTTCACCCAGGGCTGCACGCTCGAGGCCAATGCCTTTGCCGAGGCGATGCCCGATTTCGAGGCCGCAGGGGCGACGGTAGTCGGGATGTCGGCTGACGACTTGCCAACCTTGAAGCGCTTCTCGACCGAAGAATGCCGCGACAAGTTTGCCGTTGCGATGGCCGACAGCAAGCTGATCAAGGCCTATGATGTTGCATTCGTCATGAACGGGGAAGATACCGGCCTGTCGGACCGGACCAGCTATGTCATCGGCAAGGACGGCACGATAGTGATGTCCTATTCCAATCTCGACTGGCGCGAGCATGTCAGCAGGACTCTGGCAAAAGTGAAGGAATTGAAGAGCAAAGGGTGATCCCGGGACGATCCGCCGCCTCTTCTTTACAAACACCTGACTTCCGCTAAGCGGTCGGCTCCTATTTGCGGAGACAATGGCCATGCGTGCCGAAGGGCAGGCCCATATCGACAGGATCGAAGCCGCGCTGGAGCTTGTGCGCCGGTCGCTCGACTGGGAGCGCGCATTGCGGCGGCTCGATGAACTCAACGCGCGGGTCGAGGACCCGAACCTGTGGGACGATCCCAAACAGGCCCAGGCCATCATGAGCGAGCGCGGCAGGCTCGATTCCGCCATCGGGACCGTGCGCGAGATCAGTCAGGAGATGGCAGATGCCATCGAGTTCGTCGAATTGGGCGAGGCCGAAGGCGACGATGCGACGGTGAGCGAAGGTCTCGATACGCTGGCGAAGCTCGCCGAACGGGCAGACGCCGACAAGGTCCAGGCGCTGCTCTCGGGCGAGGCCGACAGCAACGATACCTATATCGAAATCCACGCCGGCGCGGGCGGCACGGAAAGCCAGGACTGGGCGGAGATGCTGCTGCGGATGTACACCAGGTGGGCCGAACGCCATGGCTACAAGGTCGAGATCGTCGATTACCATGCCGGCGAACAAGCCGGGATCAAGTCGGCGACGCTGCTGGTGAAGGGCGAAAACGCCTATGGCTACGCCAAGACCGAAAGCGGCGTGCATCGCCTGGTCCGGATTAGCCCCTATGACAGTTCCGCGCGGCGCCACACCAGCTTTTCGAGCGTGTGGGTCTTTCCGGTGATCGACGACGATATCGATATCCAGATCAACGAGGGCGATCTGCGGATCGATACCTATCGCGCTTCGGGCGCGGGCGGCCAGCACATCAACACGACCGACAGCGCGGTGCGGATCACGCACATTCCCACCGGGATCGTTGTCGCCAGCCAGCATGACCGCTCGCAGCTCAAGAACCGCGTCACCGCGATGAACATGCTCAAGGCGCGGCTATACGAAGCGGAGTTGGCCAAGCGCGAAGCGGTGGCCGCAGGCGAATATGAGGAAAAGACCGAAATCGGCTGGGGCCGCCAGATCCGTTCCTATGTCCTCCAGCCCTACCAGATGGTGAAGGACCTGCGCACCGGCGAGACTTCCAGCAGCCCCGACGATGTGCTGGATGGGGCGCTGGACGATTTCATCTCGGCCGCGCTCGCCCAGCGCGTGACCGGCGAAACCGTCGACGTGGAGGACGCGGATTAGGCCTTTGGCCCGATACCGCCTTGGTCACCCCGAAGAATGCATTTTGCCAAGCCGCCGGCGAGTCGGTAATGGCGCAGGCAATGTTGCGACCGATCTTCCTGGTACTGCTGGCCTTGCCGCTGGCGGCGTGCGATTTATTCGGCTCGGGCGACGACGATCGTCCCGAGACCTCGCTCGATTTCCCGCGCGCCTATCGGCCGGTTTCGGCGGCCGGCGCCACCAGCGTATCGAGCGAACAGGCGCGCGACGATCGCCGCGAAGCGTCGACGGTGATGGAACTTGCCAGGATCGAGAGCGGGATGACGGTTGCCGATATCGGCGCGGGTGAGGGCTATTATACGGTGAGGCTTGCCGCCCAGGTTGGTCCGACCGGAAGGGTGCTGGCGCAGGACATCAATGCCGTGGCCCTGCAACGCCTCGGCAGCCGCGTCGAACGCGAAGGGCTCGACAATGTGTCGATCAAGCCAGGAGCGCAAGATGACCCGCGGCTGCCGGCCAACAGCTTCGACCGGATCTTCATGGTTCACATGTATCACGAGATCACCGAGCCCTATGCATTCCTGTGGCGGTTGCGGCCGGCGCTCAAGGAGGGTGGGCAGGTGATCGTCGTCGATGTCGATCGACCGACCGACCAGCACGGAATTCCGCCCAAATTGCTGTTTTGCGAATTCGACCGTGTGGGCTTTCGCCTTGTCGAATTTGTGCGTAAGCCGGAATTGGCTGGCTATTATGCGCAATTCGAAGCACTGGGCGACAGGCCCGAGCCATATGATATAGAACCATGCATGCAGCCGGGTGACGACTCACAAGAGCCCGATGGCTGAACAGGGCGTATAGCTTAAGGACGTACATGAGTTTCAAGGGGTTACGGCCGATCCGATATGGTGGCCGCGAGGTCTGGCCGCTGATTGAAGGCGGGAAGGGCATTTCCGCCACGAACCACCTCAGTTCCGGGGCCTGGGCGGCTGCCGGAGGGGTCGGCACGGTGAGTGCCGTCAATGCCGATTCGTATGATTCCGAAGGCAAGATCATCCCGCAGATCTACGACCAGCTGACCCGCAAGGAGCGGCATGAGCAATTGATCCGCTATGCGATCGACGGGGCGGTAGAGCAGGTCCGGCGCGCCTATGACATCGCCAACGGCCGCGGCGCGATCAACATCAACGTGCTGTGGGAAATGGGCGGGGCGCAGGCCGTGCTGGAAGGTGTCCTGGAACGCACCAGGGGCCTCGTCACCGGCGTGACCTGCGGTGCCGGCATGCCTTACAAGCTCGCCGATATCGCAGCGCGATTCAACGTCAACTACCTCCCGATCATCAGCTCGGCGCGTGCCTTCCGCGCGTTGTGGAAACGCTCCTACAACAAGGTCGCGGAACTGATGGCGGCGGTTGTCTACGAGGATCCCTGGCTCGCCGGCGGGCATAACGGGCTCTCGAACGCCGAGGATCCGACCAAGCCCGAAGACCCCTATCCGCGCGTCAAATTGCTGCGCGAGACCATGCGCGGCGAAGGCATTTCGGACGAAGTGCCGATCGTGATGGCCGGCGGCGTGTGGTTCCTGCGCGAATGGGATCACTGGATCGACAATCCCTCGCTCGGCCAGATCGCCTTCCAGTTCGGCACCCGCCCGCTGCTGACGCACGAAAGCCCGATCCCCCAGCAATGGAAGGACCGATTGCGAGAGCTGGAGGAAGGCGATGTGCTGCTGCACCGTTTCTCGCCGACGGGATTCTATAGTTCCGCGGTCAAGAATCCGTTCCTCAGGAATCTCGAAGCGCGCAGCGACCGCCAGATTCCCTATTCACGCGTGGAAGCGGGCGAACACACCGTCCAGCTCGACGTTGGCGTACGGGGCAAGAATTTCTGGGTCACGCCCAAGGACCGCGAACGGGCCCGGGGCTGGGTCGCCGCGGGTTACACAGAAGCTCTCAAGACGCCGGACGATACCGTGGTGTTCGTCACTCCGGATGAACGCGCAACGATTCGCGAAGACCAGGCCGGCTGCATGGGCTGCCTGTCGCATTGCGGCTTCTCGTCATGGAAGGACCATGACGATTTCACCACCGGCAGGCTGGCCGATCCGCGCAGCTTCTGCATCCAGAAGACGCTGATGGACATCGCGCATGGCGGTTCGATCGAGAACAACCTGATGTTCGCCGGACATGCGGCCTACCGCTTCAAGCAGGACCCGTTCTATTCGAACAATTTCACCCCGACGGTGAAGGAACTGGTCGACCGGATTTTGACCGGGGATTGATGAACGACGACAGCGACTGGCCTCCCGCGCTCTGGCGATTGTTGCCCGAGCTGGCAAACGCGATCCCGCTGCTGCTCAACCCGCTGAAGCCGACGCCTACTTGCGACGCGGATGGGCGGGGCTTTCCGGTACTGGTGATCCCAGGAATTGCTTCTGGCGATGAATCGACCGTTCAATTGCGCCGTGCATTGAAGCGCAGCGGGTTTCGACCATACGGCTGGAAGCAGGGGTTCAATCTCGGGTTTCGCGAGGGTCTGCTCGAAAAGCTCGAGCAACACATCATTGGGATCGAGAAGAAGGAAGGCCGTGCGCCGATCCTGCTGGGGTGGAGCTTGGGCGGCTTGTTCGCCCGCGCGCTGGCTCACCGCGTCCCGCAGCATGTTGCGATGGTGGTGACGCTGAGCAGCCCGTTTTCCGGAAGCCCCAAGGCGAACCGAGCCTGGCGGCTCTATGAATTGATCGGCACCCACAAGGTCGGCGACATTCCGCCCGGAGTCGAATTCGCCGCCAAGCCGCCTGTGCGGACCATCGCCGTGTGGACCAAGCGCGACGGGATCATCGCCCCGGCCTGCGCGCGCGGCTCGTCCGAACAATCGGACAAGCGGATCGAGTTGGATGTTACCCACTTCGGGTTTGGTGGGACGACCCGCGGCGTCAGGCAGGTGGTCGACCTGTTGTCGGCCAACCTACCGGATTAGGGTCCGAAACCTAAACGGCTATTCCGTCGTCTTCCCGTCGAAATGCTCGTGGCTGGCCCTGGCCTCGTCGCAGGTCTTGTGGACCGTTCCGTCGATATGCTCGGGCGGCCCGTAGATCGTGTAGAGCTTGAGCGGATTGCTTCCGCTGCAGATCACGTTGTGCCGCGCGCCCTGGGGCACGATCACTGCGTCGTCGGCGCGCACGATATGGTCGGTACCATCGATCGTAATCTTGCCGGTGCCGGATTCGATCCGGAAAAACTGGTCGCGATCCTCGTGCGTTTCGGCGCCGATTTCCTCCCCCGGCTGGAGCGTCATCAGCACCAGCTGGAGATTGTGCCCGGTGTAGAGCACTCGCCTGAAGTCGGTATTTTCGAGCGTCAGCGTCTCGATATCGTCGGCAAATCCCTTTTTCATGAAAAATCCTCCTGAACTCGCTGCCGCCAATGTAATGCGGGCCGCAGGCTTGTTAAACGCCCACGGCCCGCAAATTGCCGATTGGAGTGATCGGTTGCGTTGATCTCGATCAGTCGAACTCCCAGCCGCGCTCGCCGTGGCTGGTGATGTCGAGGCCTTCGCGTTCCTCGTCTTCGCTCACCCGCATCGGGAAGACCTTCGAAACCAGGAAAGCCAACGCTGCGGTGGCCACGAGCGACCAGACCGCGACGGAGATCACGCCAAGTGCCTGGGCCCCGATCATTCCGACCATGTTCATGCCCTCCGCGTAGCCCGCCCCGGCAAAAATCCCGAGCATGCTGTTACCCGAAAGGAAGACCGCGAGCATCATCGAGCCGAGCATCCCGCCAATGCCGTGCACGGCAAACACGTCGAGCGAGTCGTCGATCGTGAGTTTCTGCTTCACCAGCTGGATCGCGCCGAAGCAGACGGTCCCGGCAGCGATACCGAACAGGATCGCGGCGGCCGGCGAGATGAAGCCCGCGGCAGGCGTTACCGTCGCAAGGCCTGCGATTGCCCCGGTCGCGAAGCCGACGCTGGTAGGCTTGCCGACCGTAAGGCGCTCGACCAGGATCCAGACCAGCGCCGCGGCACTGGCCGCGGCATGGGTGTTGAGGATCGCCGACGAGGCACCATGCGATGCGGTCAAGGCCGAGCCGCCATTGAAGCCGAACCAGCCGACCCACAGCAGCATCGCGCCGATCATGGTCAGGCCCGGCGCATGGGGCAGCATCAGAGTCTTCGGAAAGCCGTCGCGCTTGCCGAGCATCAGGGCGATCACCAACGCCGACAGACCGGCTGTGGTGTGGACGACAATGCCGCCAGCGAAGTCGAGCACGCCGAAACCGGCGAGCCAGCCGCCGCCCCATACCCAGTGCGCAACCGGGGCATAGACCACCAGGCCCCACAGGGCGCAGAATCCCAGCACCCAGCCGAACCGCGCACGGTCGACCCACGCGCCGACCATCAGCGCCGGGGTGATCGCGGCAAAAGTCATCTGGAACAGCGCGAAGGTGCTCTCCGGGATCGAGAGGCCGTCGCGTACCGCGTCGAGATTGCCGAGGAACCAGGCGTTGGTACCGCCAAGCAAGCCATTCCCGACAGTGCCGAACGCCAGCGAATATCCGAGCACGATCCATAGCAGCGAGGCGACCCCGGCGATGGCGGCGCATTGGAGCGTTACCGAAAGGAAATTCTTGGCTCTGACCAGCCCGCCGTAGAACAGGCTCAGGCCCGGGAGTGTCATCAGGAGGACGAGCGCCGCCGAGACGAGGATCCACGAGGTGTCGCCACTGTCCGCCGCGACCTGGGCCAACTCGTCCTGCGCCAGCGCGGCAGTTGGAAATGTGGCAGCGCCAATCGCTGCAATAGCCTTGCGAAACATCCTCGATTCTCCCCTGTGTCCGCTTTCCGGACCCGTCTTCCGAACGTGGTCTAGGACAGAACCGGCGGTTTCGACAAGCCGCGGATGAGAGAATTCACAATGAGGCTCGCCGGACCCCCCAAACCGCGATCAGGCGAGATCGATAACCACCCGGTCCGGCGGAGAATGACCATCCGCCCATGACTGGATGTTGGCGATGATCTTCTCCCCTGCCGCGGTCCTGCCCTCAAGCGTGGCGCTGCCCAGATGGGGCAGGGCGACCACATTGGGCAGGTCGATAAGGCGCTGGTCGACATTGGGTTCGCCATCAAAAACATCGAGACCGGCTCCGCCAAGTTTCCCGGATTCGAGCGCCCCGATCAACGCCTCCTCGTCGATCAGGTCTCCGCGCCCGCTGTTGATCACGAATGCCCCGTCCTTCATCGCTGCAATCCGAGTTCCGTTGAGCAGCCTGCGGGTTTCCGGCGTGGCGGGACAGTTGAGCGAAAGATAGTCCGAGTTAGCGATCAGGTGGTCGAGGTCGGGAACGAATTTCGCGCCGAGGATCGTCTCGAGCGCATCGGGCAAACGCCGGCGATTGCTGTAATGGATCACCATCCCGAAGGCACGCGCGCGGTGGGCGAGCGCCTGGCCGATCCGTCCCATGCCCACGATCCCCAACACCTTGCCGCGCAAACTCCGGCCCAGCATCGCCGAAGGGTACCAGCCTTCCCATTCCCCCGCTGCGACCATCCGGATTCCCTCCGAAAGCCTGCGCGAGGCGCACAGGATCAGCGCCATGGTGATATCGGCCGTGTCCTCAGTGAACACGCCCGGCGTGTTGGTCACCATGATCCGGCGTTCCTGGCATGCCGCCAGGTCGAGATGGTCGACGCCCGCGCCGAAATTGGCGATCAGCCTCAGCCGGTCGCCGGCCGCCATGATCATGTCTCGCTCGATCCTGTCGATCACGCAAGGGACGAAGACGTCGCAATCCTGCATCGCCGCGACCAGTTCCTCGCGGCTGAAACGGTGATCGTCGGGGTTGAGAACCGTATCGAACAATTCGCTCATGCGGGGCTCGACCCCCGGCAAGCGCCTGGTGACGATAACCCGAGGCTTGCCCACGATCCTGCGGGCCGAAGTCAATGTCTCATCGGTCATCCGACCCGCGCTATGCGGCAGCACATTTCCGGTCAAGCATTGGCTTCACGGCTTGAAGCAGAGGGTTCGCAACAGGTAGGTAAGTCACATGCGATTCTTGCGCGCCTTGTTGCTCCTTCCGCTTTTCCTGCCGTCCGTTTCGACCCTGCACGCGCAGGAGCGGGAGGTCCCCTATTGGGCGTCGCTGCGCTCCGATGAAGTCAACATGCGGGTTGGGCCAAGCGGCGACTACCCGATCGACTGGGTCTATCATCGGCAATTCCTGCCAGTGAAGGTGATCAGGACGCGCGAAGGGTGGCGGCTGGTACAGGATTGGGAAGGCACGCAGGGCTGGATGTCCGCAAGCCTGCTGAGCCCTGACCGAACCGCGCTCGTGATCGGCGAAGGCCTGGCCGCCATGCGCGGTTCGCCGGATGCGCAAGGCGCACTTAAATGGAACGCCGAACCAGGCGTTGTGGGAACGCTCGGCAAGTGCGAAAATGGCTGGTGCGAATTCGACGTCGGAGGCCGCAAGGGCTGGGTGCTGCAGGAGCGCCTGTGGGGAGCCGGCGAACCCTGACAGGAAAAGGGCGGCGCAATGGCCGCCCTTTCGATCCTGGCCGATCTATTCCATGCCTTCTTCCGGTGCCGCTTCGGCAATGCGGACGACCGTTGCCTGGGTTCCATCGGGTCGCGTGGAGATCCAGCTGCCGTCTTCGGCGGCATCGCCGAACGAAAGGCAGATTTCCGCTTCGTCTCCTGCTTCCGTGGCGGCCGGATCGTAGCAATATTCGCGGCCGGTCATGACAAAGGTCCCGGCGGTTTCGCTGCCATCTGCCATGACCGCCGAATAGGTCGAATCATCGACATTGGTCCAGGTCATCACCGTGCCGTCGGGATTGGTGACCGTATAGCTGCCGACCACCGGCCCGCCGTCCGGCACGTCCGCGGCAACCACTTCAGGCTCCTCTGCAACCGGCTCTTCAACCGGCTCGGCCTGGCACCCGGCAATGGCCAAGACTCCTGCAATCAATGCAATCTTTTTCATGACGATGCTCTCCATGTTTTGCGGTCGACTTGGCGAACCTGGTTCGATCAAGAGAATGCCAATAGAGCATCGGGCGGAAGCAGTCCAACAGACCGCTCCCGCCCGATTGATGCTCAAGTCCTAGGCAGCGGGAGTCTCTGCCACAGCCACGTGCGGCGTGACCGTCACCGGATCGCCTTCGTCGGGCGTTGCGGTGAATGAGCCGTCAGCTCCGGGTGCGGTTTCGGTATAGCACATCGCGGTTGCGCCTTCGGTCGTCGGCGAGAAGCAGGTCTTGCCATCGGTCACCGCCCAGGTCCCTTCGGCAATCACCGCACCGCTGGCATCGGTATCGGTATAGGTGCCATCGGCGTTGAGCGTGCTGGTGGTCACCGTTCCATCGGGCGCGGTCGCATCATAGACGCCTGCCGGCGATCCGTTGGCCGTGACCATGGCGGCCGGTTCGGGCTCCTCTACCACCGGCTCTTCAACCGGTTCGGCCTGGCACCCGGCAAGCGCCAATACTCCAGCGATCAGAATAAGCTTTTTCATGACATTTCCCCCGTTAGCGGAGCGGGGAAAATATCATGGATGCATGATTGGTCCTAACGAAGAATGTGTACCGGCCAGCGCCGGAACTACATCAGTTCGACCGCCACCGCCGTGCCCTCGCCGCCGCCGATGCACAGGCTGGCTATGCCGCGCGTCTTGCCCTGTTGCCTGAGCGCGTTGACCAGCGTGACGATGATCCGCGTGCCGCTGGCGCCGATCGGGTGGCCGAGCGCGGTCGCACCGCCATTCACGTTGATCTTGTCGTGCGGGATGCCGAGATCGTGCATCGCGAACATCGCGACGCAGGCAAACGCCTCGTTGACCTCGAACAGGTCGACATCGGCAATGCTCCAGCCGGTCTGGTCGAGCACTTTCCGGATCGCGCCGACCGGGGCGGTGGTGAACAGCTTCGGATCGTGGGCATGGGCAGCCATCCCGACGATCCTGGCGACCGGCGCCAGGCCCTTGTCCTTGGCAACGCTTTCACGCGTGATGACCAGCGCGGCCGCCCCATCGGAGATCGAGCTGGAGGTCGCCGCGGTGATCGTCCCGTCCTTGGCGAAGGCCGGGCGCAGGGCGGGGATCTTCTCCGGGCGGCCCTTGCCGGGTTGCTCGTCGATCTCGACCACGACATCGCCGCCGCGCGTGGAAATCGTGACGGGCACCACCTCGTCGGCGAACGCGCCGCTGGCGATCGCGGCATTGGCGCGGCGCAGGCTCTCGATCGAATATTCGTCCATCGCCTCGCGGGTCAGCTGGTATTGGTTGGCGGTTTCCTGTGCGAACGATCCCATCGAGGTACCCGCGTCGTAGGCGTCTTCCAGCCCGTCGAGAAACATGTGGTCATAGGCCGTGTCGTGCCCGAGCCGCGCGCCGCCGCGATGCTTCTTCAAAAGGTATGGCGCATTGGTCATGCTTTCCATCCCGCCCGCGACGACGACATCGACCGTTCCCGAGGCGAGCGCTTCGGAGCCCATGATCACGGTCTGCATGCCCGATCCGCAGACCTTGTTGACCGTCGTCGCCTGCGCCGATTGCGGCAGGCCGGCCTTGAGCGCGGCCTGGCGGGCAGGGGCCTGGCCAAGCCCGGCGGGCAGGACGCAGCCCATATAGACCCGGTCGATATCGTCGCCGGAAACACCGGCGCGCTCGACCGCGGCCCTGACCGCGGTCGCGCCAAGGTCGGTTGCCGAAGCGTCCGACAGGGCGCCTTGCATGCCGCCCATCGGCGTGCGCGCATAGGAAAGAATAACGATGGGGTCGTTGGCGGAAAACTGGGACATGGCCTGGCTGCTGCCTTTCATGCTTGGAAAGGGTGAGGGGGTGTGAGCCATCTAATGTTGCGACGCACAATTGGCAACCTTGCCAAGCGCGACAGGAAGAGCCTGCTCAATCCTTGCTGAATGCAAATTCGGAAAACCTGCCCATGATATATGCCCAATATTCGAGATTGTCCTCAAGCAACGCGGCCGACATGCCGCCGTCCTCAAGATCGATGTCCATTTCGATCACTGGATCGTCCTCGTTGTCGATATAGACCCGGCCGAAGCGGTTATCGCGGTTGTAGGCGTTCATTTCCGTCAGAGTCGGTGAATTGTCGGTAATGAAGCCCGCGTATAACTGGATCGTCTTGCAGTTTTGTCCGCCATCGTCGCAGCCATAGAAGAAGACGCGAAACGGCAGGCCGCCGCTGGAGCTCTGGATGAAAGGGGTACCGGATTCCAGCTCATCCACTTCAGCGCGGTAGCCGGCATCGCGCATGACATTGGCAACCATCTCCGGATCGGCCACGATCTGGGCATATGCCGGAACTTCCATCGTCAGCAGGGGCAGTGCGGCAAGGGCTGCAAAGAATCGAACAATCATATGTCCTCCAGCGCGTATTGCAGCCTCACACCTCGCACACGGCGCAGCGCTTTCCAATCCGCGATTGCAGCTTCCTCTGCGGCAAGATGGCGGCGAAGACAGCACGCACGGACGAGCTCCTATATGGGTACGGGCGCAAGACGGAGTTGCGACGGGATCGAAACCGGTGAAGGAGGCAATTTCGCAATTGCCTCGATAAGCGATCGGGAATGGTCGGTTTCGCGGGTTCCTGGGTGGGTGTCGAATTCATGCGCAAGCTAATAGAGTGCAGCATCCTCGTCGCCGGCGCATTATCGATTGCCGGCTGTGCCGACTCGATGCTTCCGCCGCCCACCGCTCAAGCGCCGAGTGCCTGGCGACCGGTCGATCCAGCGACCGGCCAGATGTCGGACGTCGCGTCGCTGGAGGACCTCGCGCTCGCGTTTCCCGACAGCGGATCGGTGCATCTGCGTCTGCTCAACGCCTATCTCGAGGCCGAGAATCTGGCTGCGGCGGGCGATCAACTCAATTGGCTGTCAGATCGTGGCTATCGCTTCGGCACAAACGCCCGCACCCGATTGCAATCGATCTTTGCCGGGGCCGACCCGAAGCAAATTGCCAAGTGGATAGCAGAATCCGACCCGCAGCTCGAAACAAGCGAATTCATCGCCGAGGTTCCCGGCGAAGCGCTGCTGGTGGAGGGACTTGCCGTCGATCCCCACGACGGAAGCCTTGCCGTAGCCGCGCTCGTCTCGCGTGAAATCTGGCGAATCGGGGACGGGGATTGGGAATCCCGGCCGATGGAAGGCCTTGGCAATCTCAGCGGAATTGCCGTGGATCCGGCGGGCGGCATCTGGCTGGCGGCGGGCAATCTGGGGATGCTCCCCGCAGGCGAGCAGGCTTTCGCCGGCCTGGTGAAGATCGGCAGCGATTCCGCGGGTCCAGCCAGGTTTCCGGCTCCTGCCGGCGTGAACCTGTCGGATATCGCTGTGGGCAAGGATGGCGCGGTCTATGCCAGCGACCCGCTCGCGGGAGGAATCTACCGCCTTGCGCCCGGCGCAGACGCGATCGAGGAGCTGGTGCCGCCCGGCAATCTTCGGTCGCCCCAGGGACTGGCGGAAGGCGCCGACGGACGATGGCTCTATGTCAGCGACTATCGCTACGGCCTTGCCGCGATTGACCTGGCGAGCGGGAAAATACGCCGGGTGGCGACCGAGCTACCTATTCTGCTCGACGGGATCGATGCGCTGATCCGTCACGGCGAAGAACTGATCGCCGTCCAGAACGGGACCAGCCCGATGCAGCTCGTCGCGTTCGAAATCGGCGAAGACGGCTTGTCGGTCACCGGCCGCCGGGTGCTGGAGCGGGCGCATTCGCTCTGGACCGAGCCGCTCGGTGCCGCGGTTCATGGCAACACGCTCTATTATGTCGCGACCGGTCAATGGGACCGGTTCGAGGACGGCGGTGTCCTGAAGGAAGGGCTTGAACCCCGGCCAACCGCGATCCGCGCGATCCGATTGGGGGATTGAGCCGGGAATATCCCGAAAATGCCCCGTTCCGCCTTGCAGTCGGCAAGGGCAGCGCCTAGAGGCGGGCCGACTCTTCAGACTCCTGCAGGAACCATTCGTGGTCGATCTGTCCGAATATCTTCCGATCCTGATCTTCCTTGTCATTGCCCTCGGTCTCTCGGCGGCCTTTGTGTTCCTGCCGATGGGAGTGGCGCGGTTGACCGGCGCGCATAATCCCCAGGCCGAGAAGCTGAGCGAATATGAGTGCGGCTTTCCCGCGTTCGAGGATCCGCGCAGCCAGTTCGACGTCCGCTTCTACCTGATCGCGATCCTGTTCATCATCTTCGATCTCGAAGCGGCGTTCCTGTTTCCCTGGGCGGTCAGCCTCGATCTCACCGGATGGCCGGGCTGGATCACCATGATGATCTTCCTGTTCGAACTCCTGGTCGGCTTTGCCTATGCCTGGAAGAAGGGAGCGCTCGAATGGGAGTGAACGAAACGATCCCCGCGGCGCGGCCCGGCGATGTGAAGCAGCCCGACCAGGACCTTTTCAACGCGCTCTCGGCCGAAGTGAGCGACAAGGGCTTCCTTGTTACTTCGACCGAGGATTTGTTCCACTGGGCGCGCACCGGCTCGCTGTGGTGGATGACCTTCGGCCTCGCCTGCTGCGCGGTCGAGATGATCCATGTGAACATGCCGCGCTATGATCTCGAGCGCTTCGGCGCCGCGCCGCGCGCCAGCCCGCGTCAGTCGGACGTGATGATTGTCGCCGGGACGCTGTGCAACAAGATGGCCCCGGCGCTGCGCAAGGTCTACGACCAGATGTCGGACCCCAAATACGTGATCAGCATGGGCAGCTGCGCCAATGGCGGCGGCTATTACCATTACAGCTACAGCGTTGTGCGCGGCTGCGACCGCATCGTGCCCGTGGACATCTACATTCCCGGCTGCCCGCCAACCGCCGAGGCGCTGCTCTACGGCGTGATGCAACTCCAGCGGAAGATCCGCCGGGTGGGGACGATCGAGCGGTAAGATGGCGGCCATCGTTCACTCCGCACCCAGGATCGCCGAGATCGAGGGGATCGCCGACACGCTCGCCAGGGCGCTTGGCGACATGCTCATCCATGCGAAGGAAGAGCATGGCGAGATTGTGCTGGGGGTCGAGCGCGAGCGGATCGAGGATGCGCTGCGGCTGTTGCGCGACGAGCACGAATACCAGCAGCTGATGGAAATCGCGGGCGTCGATTATCCGCAGCGCGAAGAGCGCTTCGAGGTCGTCTATTGCCTGCTCAGCCTGACCAGGAACCACCGCATCATGGTCAAGTGTCGCGCGGCGGAGGATACGCCGGTGCCGACCGCCACCCTGCTGTGGCCCAATGCCGGGTGGCTCGAGCGCGAAGTGTTCGACATGTATGGCGTGCTGTTCGACGGCAACACCGATTTGCGCCGGATCCTCACCGATTACGGCTTCGAGGGCCATCCCCAGCGCAAGGACTTCCCGCTCACCGGCTACCAGGAACTGCGCTATTCCGAGGAAGAGAAGCGGGTGGTCTATGAGCCGGTCGAACTGGCCCAGGATCTGCGGCAATTCGATTTCATGAGCCCGTGGGAAGGCGCCCAATATGTCTTGCCGGGCGACGAGAAGGCCAAGGAGCCCGAGATCGACACGCCCAAGGTGACCGAAAGCACGAAACAGACCGGAGCTGGACCTAACGCCGAGAAGAACGCTGCGAAGGGGACCGACGCCAATCCGCCCAAGATGGACGATGCGGAGGACGAGGAATGAAGATCGTGCGCCTTTCATCGCTCGCACTGATTGCATTCGCCGGAGCGAGCCTGTCGGCCTGCAACCTCGTCAAGCAGCCCGAGCCGGAATATGAGGCGCCGGAAGGTACGACGGTGGTTCCGGTCGACCAGGCCCGCGATGTCCCGCTCGACGAGGCCGGCCAACCCAAGGACAAGGGCGAAGGCCCGGTTCTGCAGGCGCTCGGCAGCCTTTCCGGCGTCGATCTCGGTCCGCGCCAGGGCGGCTGCACCTTCCAGCACCAGGACGGGCGCGACCTGTTCATCACCGGGGCGGCGGCGTCCGAAGGCGTGATCGCGCGCGGCGCGGTCCGGACCGAGGGTGTGATCGTCAATCTCGCGTCGCAGGACGAAATCGGGATCGAGGGTCTCAAGGCCGGGCCGGTGCTCACCGATGGCAAGATCTTCGTCCAGGTCCGCCGGGCTGCGGGTCCGGGCGAAGTGAAGGGCGGCGTGACCCAATGGAACGCCAATCTCGGCGTATCCGACCTTGAAGGCAACCAGCGGATCTATTCGCCGGGAAGGTGGGTCTGCGCATGAGCATGCAGCTCGAACAATCCCCGACCACCGGTGACGAGGTCATCACCAATTACACGATCAATTTCGGGCCGCAGCACCCGGCGGCGCATGGCGTGCTGCGGATGGTGATGGAGCTCGACGGCGAGATCATCGAGCGGATCGATCCGCATGTCGGCCTGCTCCACCGCGGGACCGAGAAGCTGATCGAACACAAGACCTATCTCCAGGCGCTGCCCTATTTCGACCGGCTCGATTACTGTTCGCCGCTCGCCATGGAGCATTCCTATGTGCTGGCGATCGAGAAACTGCTCAATCTCGAAGTGCCGGAGCGCGGACAATACCTCCGGGTGCTGTTCGCCGAGTTGACCCGCATCTGCAACCACATGCTCAATATCGGCAGCCATGTGATGGATGTTGGCGCGATGACCCCGAACCTGTGGCTGTTCGAGATCCGCGAGGATTGCCTCAATTTCTTCGAACGGGCCGCCGGGGCGCGGATGCACATGGCCTGGTTCCGCCCGGGCGGTGTGCACCAGGATGTCCCGCAGGCATTGCTCTACGACATCAACAAATGGCTCGATACGCGCCTGCCGCGGCTGTTCGAGGATGCGATGAGCCTGGTGGTCGACAACCGCATCTTCAAGCAGCGCAATGTCGATATCGCGGTGGTTTCGAAGGAAGACGCGGTCGCCTGGGGCTTCTCCGGCCCGATGATCCGCGCTGCCGGCGTGCCGTGGGACCTGCGCAAGAGCCAGCCTTACGACGTTTACGAGCGGATGGATTTCGAGATCCCGGTCGGCACCAATTCGGATTGTTATGACCGGTTCATGGTCCGCGTCGAGGAAGTCCGCCAGTCAGCCCGGATCATGAAGCAATGCCTTGCGGACATGCCCGAAGGCCCGGTGTGCAGCGACGACAGGAAGGTGGTTCCGCCCAAACGCGCCGAGATGAAGCAGTCGATGGAAGCGCTGATCCACCACTTCAAGCTCTACACCGAGGGCTTCCACGTGCCCAAGGGCGAGGTCTATGTCGCCACCGAAAGCCCCAAGGGCGAATTCGGCGTCTACCTGGTCAGCGACGGCAGCAACAAGCCCTACCGCTGCAAGATCCGCCCGACCGCGTTTAGCCACCTGCAGGCGATGGACTTCATGTCGAAAGGCCACATGCTGCCCGACGCGACCGCCATCCTCGGCGCGATCGACGTGGTGTTCGGGGAGTGCGACCGGTGAGGGCCGTCATCGCTCTTCTCCTGCTCGGTGTGTCGGTGCCGCTGCATGCTCGCATCTCGGGTGACGAGCACGCCGCTGCGGAGGCCTTCAAGGCCGCCGTGCGCGGTGAGCGTGAGTTCAGCACGGAATTCATGGTCAAGCCGCCTGCGGACGAAGAGCGGGCCTACCTGCTGAATCTCGGTTCTTGCGATGCCAGCGAAATGGACGAGGGATGGGACGATTCCGTCCAAATCGTCTGGTCCTGCAACATGGATGGTCAGCGGTTCCAGAAGGCTGTCAACCTGTGGATAGAAGATGGTAGGATCGCACGCGTTGGCGTCTTCGATTGCATCAATCTGGAGCGAAAGAGGCGCTGCCATGGCTGAGCGTCATCTCGCCCCCGATACGCCCGAGCTGCGCGCGCAATACGCGAATTGGGCCTTCACGCCTGCCTGGGACGCCAGGGCCAAAAGCGCGATTGCCCAATATCCCGAAGGCCGCCAGCGCTCGGCGGTGATGGCGCTGCTCGATTATGCCCAGCGCCAGATCGGCGAGGAAACCAATACCCAGGGCTGGCTGCCGATCCCGGTGATGGAATATGTCGCGGCCTATCTCGATATGCCGGTGATCCGTGTGCTCGAGGTTGCGAGCTTCTACACCATGTACAACCTCGTCCCGGTGGGGAAATTCCATGTCCAGGTGTGCGGCACCACGCCCTGCATGCTGCGCGGCTCTGACGACATCATGGACACCTGCAAGAAGCGCGGGATGAAGAAGGGCCACACCACCGAAGATGGGTTGTGGACCCTCACCGAAGTCGAATGCATGGGCAATTGCGCGACCGCGCCGATGGTCCAGATCAATGACGACAATTACGAAGACCTGACCGCCGAACGGATGGATCACATCCTCGACGAGCTCGCGGCCGGTCGCCAGCCCAAGACCGGCACCCAGGAGCCCGGCCGCCACACTTGCGAACCGCTCGGCGGGCCGACCACGCTCAAGGAGATGGTCGCCGAAAACCACGATTACCGGGGGGAATGGTGATGCTCCAGGACAAGGACCGCATCTTCACCAACCTCTACGGCTTCCAGCACTGGGGCCTGAAAGCGGCGCAGGCGCGCGGCGATTGGGACGGCACCAAGGCGATCCTCGCCAAGGCGCAGGACGATATCATCGAGGAAATCAAGGCGTCCGGCCTGCGCGGACGCGGCGGGGCGGGTTTCCCGACCGGCATGAAGTGGAGCTTCATGCCCAAGGAGTCGAAGGACGGCCGGCCGAGCTTCCTCGTCATCAATGGCGATGAATCCGAGCCCGGCAGCTGCAAGGATCGCGAGATCATCCGCCACGATCCGCACAAGCTGATCGAAGGCGCGCTGATCGCGGGCTACGCGATGCGCGCGCGCGCCGCCTATATCTATGTCCGCGGCGAATTCATCCGCGAGGCCGAAACGCTCTCTGCTGCAGTCAGGGAAGCCTATGAGGCGGGCCTGTTGGGCAAG
>NZ_DBNHSF010000090.1:0-3356 GCF_057143545.1 Candidatus Andeanibacterium sp. | reverse complement strand
CGTAGCTCAGTTCTTCCCACCCCCTCGCGAAATCAGGATCCAGCGCAACCGCGCGCTCGAGATAGGCAGTCGGGCGGCTGCGGTCGGTATCGTAGCGGTAGGAGCGGCCCTGCACGTAGTTGGCATAAGCCTCGGGATTGTCGGTTCCGCCGTAAGCGCGGGAATTGATTCCGACATCGAGCGATACGCTGAGCGTGTCGGCCACGGCCTTGGCGATATCTTCCTGGACGGACAGCAGATCGTTTATCGTCCGGTCGAAGTTGTCCGACCACATGACATTGCCCTTCTTGTCCTCGAGCCGGACCGCAACCCGCAATTGCTCGCCGTCTTTGCGCACCGAGCCATAAAGCGCGTTGTCAGCGGGCTGCTCGTCGGCGCGACCGGTGGCGACCTGGAGTTCCGGGACCCGCCGCAGGCGGATGATCAGCTCCGAAGCGATACCCGCCGCCAAGGGTCCTTCGTCGGGATTGTTGCCATCGGCCGTAAGCGGCATGACCACGATCCGCGCTTCGCTGTCGGAGCCGCTTGTCAGGGATCCGCCAAACACCAGGATCCCAGCGACTGCCGCAATGACCAGCGCGATCGCCGCGGCCAGCAATATCTTCAGTCGCCCGGCTGTTGCCTGGTCCGCCGATGCCTCGTTCTCTCCGGCAGTTTTGCCTTCCAGTTGAAGTGCATCGAGCAGGGTCTTCGGCAGTTCTGCTTGTCTGGCGCGCGCCCAACCTGACATGTCGATCGTCTGGAGCTGGCGAAATCCCATCGGCGGCAGGCTGCCGTCGATCGATAGCGGCACCAGCTTTCCTTGTTCGCGACCTGCCTGCGCTTCGTCGCAGACCCAGCCGGATTCCACCGAGGTCTTCGACCATACAACAATCACCTTGCGCGAGCGGTTGAGTTCTTCCTCTGTCACTTTGGTGAAAGTGGAGCCGCCGGTGATCTGGTCGTCCATCCAGATAGTCGCGCCGCAGTCCGCCAATTGAGTCGCAAGCCGCTCGGCAATTGGTCGATCGACGCGCGAATAGGAGACGAAAACATCTGCCATGGCGTGTGAGATATGAACCCGAGTTCAAGACAATTCTATGGCGAAATTCGATTTGGCTGCGCGCCCGCCATCCGCTCCTGGACGACATCTGTCCGCCGTCTCTTCGAAACTGCCGTCAGGAACACTCGAAATCGGTGGCCGAAAGCGGGCGGCAGTGATCGCCCCACTCGCCACTCGCGCGCCATATCTTGTCGAGGCCGACATCCTGCACCAGTTGCTTGAAGTCCTTTGTCGGACGCAAGTTGGCGAAGGCCGGGTGCCAAATCAGGCCGACACCGGGCGGGCTCAGCTCGGTCGCAACCTGCAGGAAGCGCATTGCTGCCGCATCGTTGCCGCCCAGCGCCGCCGATACCGCCATGGGCCATAATTCGTTCGCCGGGCCTTCTCCATATCTCGCCTTTGCCCAGCCCCGCAGATCTTCCCTGCTCATTGCGAGCAATCCGGGCTGTTCGGCAAACAATGCTTCGATCCTGCGATAGGAGGGAACGTTGCGTGCGAATTCACGCGCCTTCCGGGTTTCGCCGGCGAGGATCATGGCATGGAGCGTCAGCGGCGCATCGAGCACTTGCCCATCGGTTCGGCCGATCCGCTCGGAAAGCGCGATCGCCTCGTCGTATCGCCCGGAATAGACCAGGAATCGGGTCATCCACGGATCGTCGCGATAGACCGGATCGATCTGTTCCGCGGCCAAGGCCAGGCGCCTCGCCTTGGCCACCCGGCCCATGCCCTGCTCGTGACTGGCCAGGATGAGCTTGGCGATGGGATCGTAGCCGGGATCGAGCTCTGCCGCGCGGCGGAACATTTCGTCGCCGCCCTGCAGGTCGTTGGCCATCTTCAGATAGACGCCGCGAGCCATGAACGAATAGGCGTTCTGCGGCCGGGAGTTGAATGCCCTGGCCGAGACTGCGTCGGCCTCCGCCAGGATCCTCTCCATCTCGTCTTTCGATCGCGCGGCGGTCAAGCGCCCCCAATGCGCATCGGTTAACGCCGACAGCGCCTGCGTATAATTGGGATCGAGTTCCGTCGCGCGTTGAAAATAGCGGAATTTGGCTTCCGGATCGCCCGAATTCACGACGCCGAGCACGTAGCTGGAAAAGGCTTCGGGATTGTTCGTCCCGCCGTACTGGCGCGAGTTCACCCCGACATCGAGCGAGACGCTGAGCGCATTGGCAATCGCGGCGGCCGTCTCCTCCTGGACCTGCAACAATTCGTTGATCGTCCGGTCATAGGTTTCGGACCACAGCACAGCCCCCGAAGGATCGAGCAGACGGATGGTTGTACGCAGGCTTTCGCCCGAGCGGCGGATCGAGCCTTCCATCGCATGCGCATTCTCGAATTCGGCGCTGGGCGCGCTTCCGTCGGCCCTGGCCGATGCTATTCGCAATCCCTCGATCCGGCGCAGGCGGAGGATCAGCTCGTCGGTGATGCCGGATGCGAGCGCCGCATCTTCGTCGCTGCCGCCGACCGCCGCCAGGCCGCGCACCAGGACCGGAATCTGGCCTTCCGACTGCGCCGACCCACGTGCGCCGTACCAGTCGAACGCGACGTAAACCAGGCCGGCAAGCGCGAGCATTGCGGCTGCCATGGCGGCGAAGAGGATATTGCGCCGATCGGGCGGCTTCGGCGCCGGGCTGGATCGATCCGGCCCGGCACGAGAATCGAGTGCCAATGCATCGATGACTTCGCGGGGCAGTTCGCGCCCTTTGCCATTCGCCCAATCGACGACATCGATCATGTGGATCTGGCGAAAGCCCATCGGCGGCTGGCTGCCATCGATCGACAGCGGGACCAGCTTGCCCTGTTCGCGGCCCGCCTGGGCCTCGTCTCGTACCCAACCGGACTTGATCGACGTCTCTGACCAGAGAACGATGACCTTGGCCGACCGGTTGAGTTCTTCCTCGGTAACGTCGGTAAAGGTCGAACCGCCGGTCAGCTGCTTGTCCATCCAGACGCTGGCCCCGCGCGCTTCAAGCGCGGCAGCCAGCCGCTCCGCAATCGGCCGGTCAACCCGCGAATAGGAAATGAACACATCGGACAAGCAGATCGCCCTTCACCAAATTGCGGCCGCCTAACCTCCCATAAATATTGCAGATTGAACTGCTTGTCTTGAGGAAAAGGCAATGCCCGTATCCCCGCTATCGCGGAAATTCGTCAGGCAAATCGTTCAATTCGAACAGGCATTGACCGTCCGCTCCTCTCTCCGCTTGAGGTGCCGGCGGTTCCAATCTAGCACTTGCCGATGGCCGACTTCCTGTTGCTTGCCTCGATCCTGCTCGGCGTCGGCGTGCTGGCGGTGCCGATTGCGACCCGGCTC
>NZ_DBNHSF010000089.1:0-3151 GCF_057143545.1 Candidatus Andeanibacterium sp. | reverse complement strand
CCGTTCCAGCCTTCACGCACCAGTTTGTATTTTTCCGCCAGCGCCAGCGCCGCGCCATGCGCGCCCGCCGCGATCCCGCCGCCGCCGAGGATGATCGCGGGCCTCTCAGCACCCGCCATCGCGTCCTCGACATCCTGCGGAAGGTCCGAAAGCACCGCAATGTCGTCACCGAGGAAGGTCGCAGGGAAAGTGGTCTCCCATTCAGGCCCGACCACGAACACCTTGGCCCCGCCCTTCACCGCCTTGCGCAGCCGGACATTGACCAGCGGCGCTTCCCAGCGGACGTGGCTGCCAATGATGAGGATCGCGTCCGCCTGCTCGATGCCCGCGAAGGTCGAGTTGAAATTCACTGCCGCAAGGTTCGAGGTGTCGTAATCCATCCCGGTCTGGCGGCTTTCGACCAGCGAGGAGCCGCAAGCCTTCAACAGCGCCTTGGCCGCGAACATCGTCTCGCAATCGAGCATGTCGCCGGCGATCGCGGCGATCTTCTTGCCCGGTTTGGCCTTGGCGATCGCCTTGAAAGCCTCGTCCCAGCTGGCCTCTGCCAGCTTGCCCTTCTTGCGGATCCAGACCTTGTCGAGCCGGCGGCGGGTGAGGCCGTCGACCTGGTAGCGCGCCTTGTCCGAGATCCATTCCTCGTTGACGTCGTCATTGATCCGCGGAAGCGCGCGCAACACCTCGCGTCCGCGTGAATCGAGGCGGATATTCGCCCCGACCGCGTCCGAAACGTCGATCGAGAGGGTCTTCTTCAACTCCCACGGCCGCGCTTCGAAGGCGTAGGGCCGTGACGTCAATGCGCCGACCGGGCAAAGATCGATCACATTGGCCGACAGCTCGTGCTTGGCCGCGTGTTCGAGATAGGTGGTGATCTGCATGTCCTCGCCGCGATAGAGCGCGCCGATCTCGTCCACCCCGGCGATTTCCTCGGAGAAGCGGATGCATCTTGTGCAATGAATGCAGCGGGTCATCACCGTCTTGATCAGCGGGCCCATATATTTCTCGGTCACCGCGCGCTTGTTTTCGTCATAGCGCGAAGCGCCGCGGCCATAGGCCATCGCCTGGTCCTGGAGGTCGCATTCGCCGCCCTGGTCGCAGATCGGGCAATCGAGCGGGTGGTTGATGAGGAGGAATTCCATCACCCCTTCGCGCGCCAGCTTGACCATCTCGCTGTCGGTGCGGATCTCCTGCCCCTCGCCCGCCGGGAGCGCGCAACTGGCCTGCGGCTTGGGCGGCCCGGGTTTCACTTCCACCAGGCACATCCGGCAGTTACCGGCGATACTTAAGCGTTCGTGGTAACAGAAACGCGGGATTTCCTTGCCCGCGGCCTCGCACGCCTGCAGGACGGTCGCTCCGGTGGGGACTTCGACTTCGATGCCGTCGACTGTGAGTTTGGGCATTACTGCTGCTCCCCGACAGGTTCAGGAGGTGCCGGGCTGCTGTGATTGGCCGCATGCCACAATCCCTCACCCAGCCAGACACGCAGGGAATCGCGATCGATCTCCATCTGCATTCCTTGCGGAAGGCACGGGCCAATATGCGGAATGAGTTCCTGCAACACTTCGCTTTCGAGCGGAGAGCCGCTCGCGGTGCGAAAATAGAGGTCGACGCTGTAAGGATCCGCCGCGACCATGCAATCGGCAAGGTCGAGGGTGAACAGGATGGAAGGGTTGTTGCCCGACAGCGGCAGGGTACGCTCGTCGATCACATATCCCGGCCTGACCCAATCTGGCCGTTCCGGGTATTTGTCGAAATAGGCCTCCCGCAGCAGCGACTGGCGAATCCCTGGAACAGTCCAGCGCATCATGAGGCCGGAATTCTGGCTTTCGGCAACTCGCCTCAGGCAGTCGCTAATGCCAAGGATGCGCGCCGCCTTGTCGTTATCCTGGCCAATCTGCTCAAAGCTCATGAAGCCCAGATCGGTCTTTTCCAATAGATCGAGCGACTTCGTATTCGAGCGGCGCCAGAGGCAACGGCTGAATTGGCCCATCATTTCCTTGCTGCGATCCTTCTGGACGTCGGACCAGGTGCTGGGATCGAAACGGTAGAACAGATCGGTCGGGAACTGCCGGTCGCGCTTGATGCGCGAATTGAGCGGCGTGTAATCGTCGTCGTTCGACTGGGCGATTGCCGGCGCGGCAAGCACCAAGGCCAAGCCTGCCAAAGCAGCGGAGATGAAGTGGCTCGCTTTCACTCCGCTGCCTCCTGCATTGCACCCGACCGCTCGGCGATCCGGCGTTCGAGTTCGGGGCGGAAATGCTTGATCAGGCCCTGGATCGGCCAGGCGGCGGCGTCGCCCAGCGCGCAGATCGTGTGGCCTTCGACCTGTTTGGTGACCTGGAGAAGCATGTCGATTTCCTCGAGTTCGGCATCGCCGACCCGGAGACGCTCCATCACCCGCCACATCCAGCCCGTGCCTTCGCGGCAGGGGGTGCACTGGCCGCAGCTCTCGTGCTTGTAGAAATAGGAGAGGCGCGAGATCGCGCGAACGATATCGGTCGACTTGTCCATCACGATCACGCCGGCAGTGCCGAGACCCGATCCGATCGCCTTCAACCCGTCGAAATCCATCGGCACATCGATGATCTCGCTCGCGGGGCAGCACGGCACCGACGAGCCGCCGGGGATCACCGCGAGGAGATTGTCCCAGCCGCCCCTGATGCCGCCGCAATGTTTCTCGATCAGCTCGCGGAAGGGGATGCTCATCGCCTCCTCGACCACGCAGGGCTTCTCGACATGGCCCGAGATCTGGAACAGCTTGGTGCCCTTGTTGTTCTCGCGCCCGAAGCTGGCGAACCACGGCGCGCCGCGGCGCAGGATCGTCGGCACCACGGCGATGCTCTCGACATTGTTGACCGTGGTCGGGCAACCATAGAGGCCCGCGCCGGCCGGGAATGGCGGCTTCAATCGCGGCTGGCCCTTCTTGCCTTCGAGGCTTTCGAGCATCGCGGTCTCTTCGCCGCAGATATAGGCGCCCGCGCCGCGATGGACGAAGACGTCGAAATCGTAGCCCGACCCGCAGGCGTTCTTGCCCAACAGGCCCGCCTCATAGGCTTCCCTGACTGCAGCAGAGAGCGTTTCGGCCTCGCGGATGAATTCGCCGCGGACATAGATATAGGCGGCGCGCGCGCGCATCGCGTAGCCCGCGATCAGC
>NZ_DBNHSF010000088.1:0-1960 GCF_057143545.1 Candidatus Andeanibacterium sp. | reverse complement strand
CGCGCTCTACCAGAGGAGCTGCGATGTCGCGCTCGGCCTGCCGTTCAACCTGTGGTCGGGGGCCTTGCTCCAGCGAATGATCGCGCAGCAGGTCGGTCTCGAACCGGGCGAGTTCATCTGGATGGGCGGCGACACCCATCTCTACTTAAGTCATGGCGAGCTGGTCGAAGAGCAGCTGTCGCGAAAGCCTTCGGGCCGCCCGCGGCTCGAGATCCTGCGCAAGCCGGATTCGATCTTCGACTACCGGATCGAGGATTTCGAAGTTCGCAACTACGCGCCGCAGGGCGCGATCAAGGCGCCGATCGCGGTCTGACGCGGTTCAGCGTACGAACGCGCTGTAAGCGATCCGGCCGGTGCCCTGTGCGGCTTCGCGCGAGGTGATCCGCCAGCGGACATGGGTCACGTCGGCGGCCGAGGCGAGGCGGGTTTCGCCGCCTTCGCGAATCCTGAGATCGCCCAGTTCGCCCCAGCTGCGTCCGCCATCGACCGAAACCTGCTCTCCTTCGCGGCCCGACTGGCGGAAGCTGAGGGTTGCGGGGATCGGACTGGTCACGGCGAAACCTTCGGCGTCCCGGTCGCCCGACCATTCGAGCACCAGCACGACCTTGTCGCCGCGCACCAGCCGGCTGGCGGGTTCGATGCGGCGGACGATCCGTCCATCGCCGGTGTAGCTGGTGCGCTCGACATAGACCGAGCTTTCGAGTGCGACATCCTGCCGGGCAATTGCCGGCGTTGCGGCAAGGGCTCCGAACAATGCTGCGGCAATCAATGAGCGCATGGCTGGTTTCCCCGTTCCGAAGCGGTTGCTTCGGCGTTGCAACTACGGCGCAAGGGGCAAAAATATGGTTAACGCGGCGGTAAATTATTGCCGCGACCGGGCAGTTCGTTTCACCCGCGAGCGGGCGCGGTTTGGAGCAGTTGACAGCACCGCGGTGCTGCCCTAGTGGCGCTGCTCCCCAAGAGGCACGCGGGTGTAGCTCAGTTGGTTAGAGTGCCGGCCTGTCACGCCGGAGGTCGCGGGTTCAAGTCCCGTCACTCGCGCCACTTGGGAATTTCCGGTTCATCCCCAGCGACCCGTTTCCATCCAGATCAGGAAGCGCCTGAGCGGGACGAGCCACACGATTCCAAGCACCAGGTAGAGCACCGCCTGCAGCAGGACGTGCAATTGCCCGATCCAGTGCGAGGCCCACATCACGCCTGCAGCGTAAATGGCGAGCCCGACCAGCAGAGCGAGGATCCCGAACGGGATTCGCCAGGTCGGCCTGTCACGCATCGAACGGCCCCAGCAGCCTGGTTGGCGTCACGATGGCATGGAGCGGCATGTCATGGGCTTCCACCGGGAGTTCTTGGACTTCCTGCATGTCCCACGCCATGCCGATGCGGACCACGTCCGGATGCGCGGCGAGCCATTTGTCGTAGAACCCGCCGCCCTGGCCCAATCGGTCGCCATCTGCGGTGAATGCGACCAGCGGCATGAACAGCACGTCGGGCACGACCGGTTCGGCCTCCTCGCTGCCCTGCATCAGCCCGAAATAGCCCTTGGCGAGGTCGCTTTCGCCATAGGGGTCGCTGTGAACGCGGAACACCATCGGCGTCTTGAGATCGACCAGCCAGGGCAGCGCGATCGTATGGCCGCGCTCGAAGAAGAATTTGGCATAGGACGCGGCTGGAGCTTCGCCGGGATCGGCGCGGTAGAGGCCGATCACCGCATTTTCGGGAACCAGGTCGAGCACCGGACCCGGCGGGCGGTAGAACACCAGCGCGCTCGCGTCCGGGCCGAGCGATCGGGCGTGTTCGAGCCGTGCCTTGCGCATCCGGGCGCGGATCAGCTGCTTTTGTTCGATGACGTTCGACATCGCGCCCCTTTGCCGGAGTGCCGTGTCGAAGGGAAGAGTGACGGGACCACCATGGGCCGGTGCCGGGGAAATCCTCTGACGCCTCAACGTCAGGTGGGAACCAT